>DQVI01000060.1 GCA_015661825.1 Novosphingobium capsulatum | reverse complement strand
CGGTGGAGCCGGCCCCCGCGCCTGCGCCTGCGGCCCCCGTTGCCGCCGCCGCAGAGCCCGCTCCGGCACCGGTTGCCCCTGAAGAGGCCGATGACCTTACCCGGATCAAGGGGCTGGGCCCCAAGCTGAAAACCCTGCTGGCAGGCCTTGGCATCACCCGCTTCGCCCAGATCGCCGCGTGGACGGAAGCCGACCTTGCCGCCATCGACCCCAAGCTCGGCGCCTTTGCCGGTCGTCCCGCGCGCGACAGCTGGATCGAACAGGCCCGCCTGCTGTCGAGCGGCGATACCGGCGCCTATGAGGACAAGTTCGGCAAGCTCTGAGCGCGGTTTTCAAGAAAAGGGGAAAGGAAGGGGCCATCGGCCCCTTCGACCCCGTTATCTTTTCTGTTTTGCCTATCCGACCTTGCGGACGAGGCCTTCCTGCGCGGTTTCGGCGACGAGGCGGCCGTCGTGGGTGAAGATGCGGCCTCGGGAAAAGCCGCGGGCCTGTCCGGCCCAGGGGCTGTCGCAGGCATAGAGCAGCCAGTCGTCAGCGCGGAAATCGTCGTGGAACCAGATCGCGTGGTCGAGGCTGGCACCTTTGGCCGTGCCCGCGGCCCAGCTCAGGCCGTGGGGGAGCAGGCTGGTGCCCAGCAGGGTCATGTCGCTGGCATAGGCGAGCAGCGTGCGGTGGATGGCCGGATCGTCGGGCAGCGGGGCGACGCAGCGCAGCCAGGTGTGCGAGACGGGCTCGATCCGCGTATCGCCCGATGACGACGCGCTGGGCGATTGGCGCAGCCAGTTGATCGGCTCGACCGGGCGCATCTCGATCGGGCGCGGGCGGGCGAGGGCCTCGCGGCGCTGTTCGGGCAGGCGTTCGGCATAGATGGCCAGCAGGTCGGCCTCGCTGGGCAGGGCCTCGGGCAGGGGGACGGCGGGCATCGGCACGGCATGGTGGACGCCCGGTTCACGCCGCTGGAACGAGGCGGTCATGCTGAAGATGGCCTTGCCGTTCTGTTCGCCCACCACGCGGCGGTTGGCGAAGCTGCGCCCGTCCATCTCGCGCGAGACGGCATAAGTGATCGTGGTTTCCTCGCTGCCGGGGCGCAGGAAATAGCCATGGAGCGAGTGGACCGGGCGGTCGGCATCGACGCTGGCCTGCGCGGCGGCCAGCGCCTGGGCGATGACCTGCCCGCCAAAGACCCGACCTTCGCCGCCCGGTTTGCGCGCGCCGGAGAAGCGGTCCTTCCCCTCGGGTCCGCCTTCGGGCGAGACGGTGAGCAGGGATACCAGCCCGGCCACGATCGCGGCCGGTTCGGTCGAGGAAGAGAGCAGGGTGGTGGAAAGCGGATTGAGCATGGCCGCGCGCCTAGGCGAGGGCGATGGCGAGCGTCAATCGGGTGGGAGGCGCTGTCATAAAGATGAAACCTCAAAAAGGGGGACGGGATGCCTGCCAGACCCCGCCCCAAACCCGGATTATACCCCCGCGAGGGCGGCCAGCAGCAGCAGGGCGACGATATTGGTGATCTTGATCATCGGGTTGACCGCCGGGCCGGCGGTGTCCTTGTAGGGATCGCCCACCGTGTCGCCGGTGATGGCGGCTTTGTGCGCGTCGGAGCCCTTGCCGCCGAAGTGGCCGTCCTCGATGAATTTCTTGGCATTGTCCCAGGCGCCCCCGCCCGAGGTCATCGAAAGCGCGACGAACAGCCCGCCCACGATCACGCCGAGCAGCAGCGCGCCCAGCGCGGCAAAGGCATCGGCCTGTCCGGCCACGTAGCGGATCACCCCATAGACCACCACGGGTGCGGCCACCGGCAGCAGCGAGGGCACGATCATCTCGCGGATCGCCGCGCGCGTGACGAGATCGACGGTGCGGGCATAGTCGGGGCGGCTGGTGCCCGCCATGATGCCCGGATCGGCGGCGAACTGGTCGCGCACGTCGATCACCACGTCGCCCGCCGCGCGGCCCACGGCGGTCAATCCCATGGCCCCGAACAGGTAGGGCAGCAGCGCGCCAAGCAGCAGGCCGACGACGACATAGGGATTTTCGAGGCTGAAATCGACCGTCAGCCCCGGAAAGAACGCCCGCAAGTCGGTGGTATAGGCCGCGAACAGGACCAGCGCGGCCAGCCCCGCCGAGCCGATCGCATAGCCCTTGGTGACCGCCTTGGTCGTATTGCCCACCGCGTCGAGCGCATCGGTGCGGGCGCGCACGGCCTCGTCCAGCCCGGCCATTTCGGCGATGCCCCCGGCATTGTCGGTCACCGGGCCATAGGCATCGAGCGCGACGACCATCCCCGCGAGCGCAAGCATCGCCGTCGCCCCATAGGCAAGGCCGATCAGCCCGGCCAGTTGCCAGGCCACCACGATCCCCGCGCAGATCACCAGCGTGGGCAGGGCGGTGGCTTCGAGGCTGACGGCAAGGCCCTGGATCACATTGGTGCCGTGCCCGGTGCGCGAGGCGCGCGCGATCGAGCGGACCGGGCGATAGGCGGTGCCGGTATAGTATTCGGTGATCCAGATGATCAGCCCGGTGATGGCCAGGCCCACCAGCGCGCAGCCGAACAGGGCCTGTCCGCTCACCCCGGCAAGCTTGCCATGCGTGCCCAGCGGGGCGGCCATGTCGCCCAGCGCGGCCTGCATGGCCAGCCAGATCGCGGGCACCGACAGCAGGGCAGTGACGGCAAAACCCTTGTACATCGCGCCCATGATGTTCTGGCTGGGGCCCAGCTTCACGAACAGGGTGCCGATGATCGAGGTGACGATGCACACGCCCCCGATCAGCAGCGGCAGGGCCATGAGCGCCAGCAGCCGGGCCGGATCGTCGGCCGGATTGTCGGAAAGCAGGGCGGTGAGGATCATCGTCGCCCCCACGGTCACGACATAAGTCTCGAACAGGTCGGCGGCCATCCCCGCGCAATCGCCCACGTTGTCGCCCACGTTGTCGGCGATCACCGCCGGGTTGCGCGGATCGTCTTCCGGGATACCGGCCTCGACCTTGCCGACCAGATCGGCGCCCACGTCGGCGGCCTTGGTGAAGATGCCCCCGCCCAGCCGCGCGAAGATCGACACCAGCGAGGCGCCCAGCGCCAGCGTGGTGAGCGCGGTGATCACCGTGCGGCTTCCCGGCGCCAGCCCCAGCGGGCCGACCAGCACGGCAAAGAACCCGGCGATCCCCAGCAGGGCAAGGCCTGCCACCAGCATCCCAGTGATCGCGCCCGACCGGAACGCGAGGGTCAGGCCCTGTTGCAGCCCGTCCTGCGCGGCGGCGGCGGTGCGCACGTTGGCGCGCACCGAGACGGTCATGCCGATGAACCCGGCCAGAGCCGAAAGCGCCGCGCCGATGACGAAGCCGAGAGCGGACAGCGGGTGCAGGGTCAGCGCGACGATGACCGCGACAAGCGCCCCGACCATGCCGATCGTGGCATACTGGCGCCGGAGATAGGCCTGTGCGCCTTCCTGAATGGCGGCGGCGATGTCCTGCATTTTCGGGTTTCCGGCCGGGCTTCCCAGCACCTGGCGGCTGGTCGCATAGCCATAGAGCACGGCCAGCAGCCCAAACCCGATCGCGACGACGACGAGGTTCATGTGGCATCCCCCTTTGTTGCGTCCCGCGCCCGGTTTTTTCGTCTTTTCGCGGGGGCGTGGGCGAGTCCCGTCTCGTGCGGGACGGGGCGAGGCTAGACCATCTGTGGTGGGCTGCAAGCGGGATTTTTTCCCCTCCATACCTCAGGAGGACCAAAGATCCTCCCCGCTTGCGGGGAGGGGGACCGCCCGCGCAGCGGGTGGTGGAGGGGCCTCAGCCGTGCTCGTAGCCCAGCACGCCCGCAGGCGCCTGCCCGTCGAGCAGGAGCGGCGCCGGGCCGGGGGGGAGCGCCTTGCCGATGCACGCGGCGGGCACCGGCGGGGTCTGTCCGGCCGGAAGGGTGAAGAGCAGTTCGTAGTCATCCCCCCAGCTCAGCGCGTCGCGGCGGCGTTCAGGAGGCAGGCTGGCGGGGAAGGGGCAGGCTTGTGAATCGACCGCCAGCGTGATCCCGCTGGCGCGGGCCAGCCGCGTGGTGTCGAGCAGGAGGCCATCGGACACGTCCATCATCGCGGTGACATGCGGGGCCAGCGCGCGGCCTTCGGCAAGGCGGGGGACGGGGCGGGTGAAGGCGGCGATTTCGGGACTTTCGGAGCCCTTTTGGCCTTCTTTCAGCGCCTCGAAGCCGAGCATGGCGGCGCCCAGCGTGCCTGTCACCCACAGCGTGTCGCCTGCGCGGGCGCCCTTGCGCGAGGGGACGGGGCGGTGCGTGGCGCGGCCCAGCGCGGTCAGGCCATGGGTGGCACTGGCCCCCCGGCGCACGGTGTCGCCACCCAGCAGGGGCACGGCAAAGGCGCGCAAGACCTCCTCCAGCCCGGCCAGAAAGCGCGCTTCGCCCCCGCCCAGCCCATAGCCGAGCAGGACGCCGAGCGGCTGGGCGCCCTTGGCGGCCAGATCGGACAAGTTGGTGGCCACCAGTTTCCACGCGACATCGGCGGGGTCCTGTTCCGGCAGCCAGTGGATGCCTTCGACCATCATGTCGTGGGTGAGGATCAGGCTTTCGCCGCCAAGGTCGATCACGGCCACGTCGTCGTCGAGCCCGCGCGCGGCCGGATCCTGCGCGAGGGCGCGCAGGGCGGCGATGAAGGCGGGTTCGGTCATGGTCGCGTTCGGCATGGGAGTGCGGGGTAGCGGGCAGGCGGGCGTTTGCAAGCGCGATTGCCCGCGCGCCGCGCCGCCGCTATCGAGCAGGCACGACGATTTTTTCAAGAAGGCGACATTCCTTGCACATTGAACAGACGGCTTCGCACGGGAACCAGACGGCGGCGCACTGGCGCATCGGGATCATCGGTGGCTCGGGCATCTACGACCTGTCGGTGCTCGATGAAGTGCAGGAAATCGCGGTCCAGTCGCCGTTTGGCGCGCCTTCGGGGCCGGTTACGCTGGGCAAGATCGGCGGGGTGGAATTCGTGTTTCTGGCCCGCCATGGCGCCGGGCACCGCATCCCGCCCGAAGGGATCAACCACCGCGCCAATATCGACGTGATGAAGCGGTGCGGGGTGACCGACCTCGTCGCGATCTCGGCCATCGGGTCTTTGCGCGAGGAACTGGCGCCGGGCAGCTTCGTGGCGGTCGACCAGTTCATCGACCGCACCCATGGCCGTCCGCAGAGCTTCTTTGGCGAAGGGCTGGTGGCCCATGTCTCGCTGGCCGATCCGGTCTGCGCGCGGCTGTCCGGGCTGCTGGGCGATGCGGCGCAGGCTGCCGGGGCCACGGTCCATCGCGGCGGCTGCTATCTGGCGATGCAGGGGCCGCAGTTCTCGACCCGCGCGGAAAGCCGCCTCTATCGCCAGTGGGGCGCCGACGTGATCGGCATGACCGCGCTGCCCGAGGCGCGTCTGGCCCGCGAGGCCGAGCTGCCTTACGCGCTGATCGGCATGGTCACCGACTATGACGCCTGGCGCGAGGGCGAGCATGTCGATGTGGCGCAAGTGATCGAGGTCATGCACGGCAATGCAGCCACCGCGCGCGCGATGGTGACGGCGCTGGCCGGGCTGCTTCCGCCCGAACGCAGTGCCAGCCCGATCGACCACGCGCTCGACGGGGCGATCATGACCGCGCCCGCGCAGCGCGACCCGGTTCTGGTGGCCCGGCTGGGCGCGGTGGCGGGCCGGGTGCTCAACTTGCGGTGAATTGCTCCGAATCGGGGGTGAGCCGGCAGGTTCATTCCATTTTGGAGTAATGCACCATTTTGTGCGCGGAACATTCTGAAAGTTGCGCGTTAACCAGCAGTCTTGCATGATTGCAAGGCTGCTGGCCACAAATGAGGCAACATCATTGTTGCCATTGTCGCCGGTTTCCTTACACACGAAACCATGTCCGACATGCAATCCCGTCTTGCCGAATTCCTGCCCTATCGCATGGCCATCACATCGAGCGCCGTGAGCGGAGCCATTGCGAACGAATATCGGGCCCAGTTCGGCCTCAAAATTTCGGAATGGCGGGTCATGGCGGTGCTGGGCGATGCCGGGGCGCTGACCCAGCGCGATCTGGTCGGCGCCACGCAGATGGACAAGGTGGCGGTCAACCGGGCCTGCAAGGTGCTGGAGGATCGCGGATTGCTCCAGCGCAGCCCGAATGTCGCCGATGGCCGCTCGCATCATCTGGAACTGACCGCGCAGGGGCGCGAGATTCACGCTCGCATCTGGCCACAGGCCCAGGAAATCTACGAGGACATTTTTGCGGTGCTGACCCCGCGCGAGGTCGAGCGGCTGCGCGGGCTTCTCGACAAGCTGCTCGGGGCGGTGCGCCGGTTCGAGGAACAGGGGAAGTAAGGCCCTTTTCGCAAGGGCTCCGTGCCCTCTCCCGTGTGCCCCCCTCCCGTGTGCCCGGTGCCACCCGTCCGACGCGCTCTGGCGCGCGGCACGGGAGGCTCGGTGGCTCAGAGCGCGGGGCTCTTGCGGTTGATGAACTGGTCGCTGATCGAGCAGGCCGCCGGGCCCAGAATGACCACGAAGAGCGTGGGCAGGATGAACAGGATCAGCGGCACGGTCATGATCGCGGGCAGGCGCGCGGCCTTTTCCTCGGCGCGCATCATGCGCTCGTTGCGGAATTCGGCAGAGAGCACGCGCAGGGCCGAGGCCAGCGGCGTGCCGTAGCGTTCGGTCTGGATCATCGTGGTCGTCACCCCGCGCACCGATTCCAGCTTTACCCGGTAGGCAAGGTTCTCGAAGGCCTGCCGGCGTTCGGTCAGGAACGAGAGTTCGATGGCCGTCAGCGCGAATTCATCGCCCAGTTCGGGATAGGCCCGGCCCAGTTCGCGGGCCACGCGGCCAAAGGCCGCATCGACCGTCAGGCCCGCCTCGGCACAGATCACCAGCAGGTCGAGCGCGTCGGGCAGGCCCTTGCGGATCGCATTGGTGCGCTTGGTGACGAGATTGGCGATCCAGATGTCCGGGGCCTTGTAGCCGAAGAGGACCATGACCGCGAAGCCCATGAAGCGCTTGAACGGGCTCCATTCGGGGAAGAAATTGAGGACGTAGATCCACAGCAAGGCCAGCCCGCCCAGCGCGATCGGGCCGATCATCCGCCCGAAGATCACCGCGACGGCCCATTCCTTCTTGCGGATGCCGGCCTGGGCAAGGCGCTGCTGGACAACGGAAAGCTGGCTGTCCTGCAACACGCGCAGCTTTTCGAGGATGCCGCGGATGTTGTCGGTGGTCTGGTTGCGGCGGACGATCGACTGGCGCTTGCGCGCATTGGTGGTGATGATCCCGGCCTTGAGCTGCTCGCGCCGCTCGTTCAGCGCCTTGACGCGCTTGGCCATGGGATCACGCACGGTGACCGCGGCATAGATCGCCAGAAGCATTGCGCCTGCCGCGATCATCATCAGGATCGAGCCGGCATGGATGACATTGATGCCCAGCAGGGTGGGGGCGGCGTGTTGTTCCATGGGGCCCTCAGATCTCGAAGTTGACCATCTTGGCCATGATGAAGCCGCCCATTCCCAGCCAGCACAGCGCGCCCAGCCCGATCACGATCAGGCGCTCGTCGAGGAAGAACTTGCCCATGTAGGCCGGGTTGATCCAGTAGAGCAGGGCGAACACGATGAACGGCAGCACGCCGATGATATAGGCCGAGGCCTTGGCTTCCGAGCTCATCGCCTTGATCTTGAGCTTCATCTGCGCGCGCTTGCGCAGCACGTCGGCAAGATTGGCGAGGGTTTCTGCCAGGTTGCCGCCGGTCTCGCGCTGGATCGCCAGCGTGATGCAGAAGAAGCTGAATTCGGCCATGTTGAGGCGGTCGGCGGTGTCCTGGAGCGATTCCTCCATGGTCTTGCCCACCTTGATGCGGTCGGTCACCAGCTTGAATTCCTCGCCCACCGGGCCGGGCAGTTCGCTGGCGACGACAGTGAGCGTCTCGGTGATCGGCAGGCCCGAGCGCAAGCCCCGCACGAGCAGTTCGAGGGCATCGGGAAACCGCGCGATGAAGCCGTTGGTGCGGCGGTTGATGGCCATGTTGACCACCATGTGCGGAAGCCCCGCGCCCACCAGCAACCCGGCGGGCAGGGCCAGCATCAGCGAGCCCGACTTGAGGAAGACCAGGGCTGCCACCCCCAGCCCGAGGCCCAGCGAGGCATAGGTATAACCCTTGAGCGTCCAGCCCTTGCCGGTGCGGTGCAGCCGCAGTTCGAGCGCGGCGATCCGCGATTGCGATCCGGCCACGGTGTGGGCGCGCGGGGTGCGCGCGGCGATGGCCTTGCGATATTGCGCCTCGACCTTGTCGACCGCCTTGTCCGAATGGCGAAACCGCACCTGTTGCAGGCGCCGCTCGCTCTCTTTGGCCGCATTGGGGCCCGACAGGGCGAAAACCGCCATGATGAGCACCACCGCGATGCCGCCGGCGACGACAAGGATCTGGGGGGTCAACATGCTGCGGTCTGCCTATGCGAGAGGGGAACGGGCGCGAGGAAAAAAGGGCGGGTGCGCAGCCTCAGGCGGAAGCTCCGGCCTTGGCCTTGGGGGTGAGGATCTTCTTCAGGTCGAACCTGCCCAGCAGCGAGGCACCGGGCCTTGCCTTGGTCCTGACCGTGCTGTCGGGTTCGCTGCCGGTGTCGGACAGCGCGGCGATGGCCTGGGCGACATCGCGGATCGGCTGGCTGGCCTTGGCCGTGCGGTTGGCGCCCAGGAAGGTCTGGCCGAGCCGCGCGGCATTGGCCGCCGCCTTGGGGTCGAAGGGGATGGCAAAGCCCAGCTTGCGCTCGATCGAGGATTCGAAGTCGGCGCGGCTGATCTCGCCCACGCCCTGCTGCACCTTGTTGGCCACGACGTGGACATGGGCATGGGGGGCATTGGCCTTGAGCCAAGCGAGCAGGCGGATCGCGTCGCGCGCGCCGGCCAGGGTGAGTTCGGTGGCCAGAACCACCGCGTTCACGTCGGACAGCAGGTGCGGGAAGTTGATCAGCATGTTGCGCGGCATGTCGATCACGGTCATCTCGAAGGCGTGGCGAAACTCTTCCTGCAACTGCATGAAGGCGCTGCCATCGGTCATCAGCGGGGCGGTGATCGGAGCCTCGGCCGAGAGGATCGCGAGGTGGTCGTTGGCGCGGATCATCGCGCGTTCGATGAACAGGCCGTCGATGCGGCTGGGATTATCGATGGCGTCGGTCAGGCCGCGTCCCGGTTCAAGGTCGAGCGTGAGCGCGCCGGTGCCGAAATGGACATCCAGATCGAGCAGGGCGGTCGAGCGCTTGTGATCGGTGCTGAATGCCCAGGCCAGCGAGGTGGCCAGCGTCGAGGCGCCGACCCCGCCGCGCGTGCCGACGACCGCAGTGGCGACATGCTGGCGGGTGGCCGCGCCTTCCTGCGTCTTGGGGGCAGTGAAGATCGCCTGGGCCTGGGCCAGCGCGTCGCGCACCTGACCGATCGAGAGCGGCTTGAGCAGGTAGTCCTGAATGCCCGAGGCGATCAGGTCGCGATAGAGGCGCACGTCGTTGACCTGCCCGACGGCGATGACCACCGTGCCCGGTTCGCAGACTTCGGCCAGGGCGTTGATGTCGTTGAGCGGATCGCCGCATTCCGACAGGTCGACCATGAGGATCGCCGGGCTCGCCGTGATCGAGAGTGATTGCACCGCATTGCGCAGGCCGCCGCGCGCACACTTTTCGGGCGCCCAGCCCATGTCGGCGGCCACGGCGCGGGCCACGTCGAGGGCGGCATCGTCGCACAGGAAGGCGGCGAAGATGTCGCGATTGCCGTTTTTCCAGGATCCGGGCATGTCAGTTGCCTCCTCCGCCACCGCTACCGCCACCGCCGGTCGAGACGTCCGATGTGCTCGACTTGCGGACCACGGTGCCACCCTTGCCGGTGGGCAGGGCGGTGCGAAAGGCGTCGATGGCCTTGTTCGAGGTCATCACCGTGGTCGTGCCGGCATTGCTCTGGCCGCGCACGAGGTCTTCCTTGTCGGCGACCATGGCGGCGAGGTTCGAATTGACCGCGCATCCGTAGTTGGTCGAGGTGGCATTGTTGAAATTGGCGTCACTGTGGGCCGACCAGTCGGGGCAGCCGGGCACCGAGGCGGTGGTGCGGGTGATCACCAGCCGGGCGGTTCCCGCCGGCAGGGTGCCGACCGTGACGGGCGCGCTTTCGGACAGGATCAGGCCATGGCCCGAAAGGATCGCCTGCACTTCCTCGCGCGTGGTCACGCTGGTGGCCGGATCATCGAGCGCCACTTTGTCGCCATAGCCGAGCGAGAGGCTGTCGAACCAGCCGGCCAGACGGCGTTGTTCGGCCAGCGACATGCCGCCGCCGGGCAGGGTGACGACATCGAACAGGAAGCTGGAGCGTTCCACGACCGGCTGGTGCACGCTGTTGAGCGTGCGGTTGCCCGGCTGGCCACCGCAGGCAGACAGGCCGGCGCTCAGGACGGCGGCCAGGCCCAGCACACGCAAGGAACGGGCAAGGGGGTGGGACATTGTCGGTTTTCCTGTTGCGCAGAGCATGAAGGAGGGCGCCATGGGGGAGGGGCTCACAGGCCGAAACCGGGCCGGGCATCGGCGCCGGAACGGGACTGGCCGCCATCCGAACCGGTTTGCACGGTGGTGTCGCGTTCGCTGGGCATCAGGCGCGGGGCCGGACGGCCCGAGGTTTCCCTGTTGCCCAGCACCTGTTGCAGCGCGTTTGCGGAGTTGAAGCCGTCGGTGGGCAGCTTGATGTCCTTGGCGTCGACCGGATTGACCAGATAGGGCGTGACCACGATCACCAGTTCTGTCTCGCCCTTCTGGAACGAGGTCGAGCGGAACAGCGAGCCGAGCACCGGCAGGTCGCCCGCGCCGGGCATCTTGACGATGGTGTTCTTCGCCGAATTGCTCAGGAGCCCGGCGATCATGAAGCTCTGGCCCGAACCCAGTTCGACCGTGGTTTCCGCGCGGCGCACGCGCAGGCCGGGGATCGAGAAACCGCTGATGGTGATCGCCCCGTCGCTCGACAGTTCGGACACTTCCGGGCGCACGCGCAGCGAGATGCGGCCATTGGCCAGAACCGTGGGCGTGTAGGAGAGGCTGACGCCGTATTTCTTGTATTCGATGCTCGTTGCGCCCAGCCCCTGCGAGAGCGGCACCGGGAATTCGCCGCCCGCGAGGAACTCTGCCGTTTCGCCCGAGAGCGCGGTGAGGTTGGGCTCGGCCAGGGTGTTGGTCAGGCCGATCGTTTCGCCCAGATCGAGCGCGCCCAGCACGTTCATGCCCAAAAACTTGCTGTTGCCGATGAGGCGCGTGCCGGTTGCCGCCGCGCCGACCAGCGTGCTGGTCGTGTTGGTGGTGCCGGACGAACCGGACGAACTGGTTGAGGAACTGGTCCCCGTCGCCAGCGTGCCTCCGGGCACATATTGCGAGTAGAAGCTGTTCTGGGCGACGCCGAACTTCATGCCGCTGGTGTTGTCGGCGGTGGCCCAGTTCATGTTGATCGCGCGGGTGAGCGAGCGGCTCACTTCGGCGATGCGGACCTGAAGCATGACCTGCACCGGCGTTGCCAGCTTGAGGCGGCTGATCACCTGCATCTTTTCGCCCACGAAGGCCTTGACGAGGCGCTCGGCCTCGGCGGCATCCTCGGGCGCGGCGACCGTGCCGGTGAGCAGGACGGTGCTGTTCATCGTCGCGCTCTGGATCTTGGCTTCGGGCAGGGCCATGCGCAGCAACTGGTCGATGCTGTCGATATTGGTGCCCACGCGCACGTTGGCCGACCAGATCACCTCGCCCCTGGCATTGCTGGCATAGACGGTGGTCTCGCCCGGTCCCTTGCCGAAGACATAGAGCTGGTTGGTCGACTTGGCCTGCACGTCGGCCACCTTGTCGTCGGCCACGAAGACATCGGCCATGCGGCCGGGAAGGGTGACCAGTTCACCCCGCCCCAGGGCCACCGCGATCGAGCGGGCCGGGCTGGTGACGCTCTGGGCGCGGGCCGGTGCGGCGAAAGTCAGGCCCGCGAGCGGCGCTGCCAGAACGGCGGCACACAGCAGCGCGGAAGAAAAGCGGGTGGACATGCACGGGCCTTTCGCGAGCGGGAAGCCAAAGGCTTTGCCACGGGCGGGAGCGGACAGGATGGCGGGAGCGGGCGGCATCGGGGCGCGGACCATGGGGGAACGGGCCATGTCAGTGCGCGGCCAGCGAAACGGTGACGGTATCCTTGCCGCGGGTGATGTTGACCACCGGGCCGCGCGGACGGGGCGGCGTGGCAGGAGCGCCCATCATCGGGCCGGCGGGGGCCGGGACACCAGCCCCGCGGTTCGAAGAGGCCTCCATCGGAGGCATCGACTTGCGCTGGTAGCGCGAGACATCGCCGCCCGTGACATACGAGGCGCCGCCGTCGAGCGGATGGGCCATGGCCTGCCTGAGCAGCTTTTCCTCGTCCTGGCGGCTGGTCCCGGCGGGAACCTTGACATCGCCCGAGGCAATCGCCTGATCGAGTTCCGAGGCATTGTCGGCCAGCGCACGCAGCGAGAGGCTGAGCGTGCCGATGGTCTGGGCCACGGCGATCTTTTCGGCAAGCTTGGGGGTCACCTCGACGGTGACGGTGCTGAAGGCCTTGACCTGGGTCTTGCCTTCGACGGTTTCCTGCGTGGCCGACTGGTCGGTGGCGAGCACACGCAAGTTGCGCACGATCGTTTCGGAGGCCTTGAGCGACTGGGGATCATCCCCCCGGACGGTCTGCGTGAGCACGAGGTCGATATGATCGCCGGGGAACACGAACCCGGCCACGGCGGTGCGGGCAGAAACCGGAATGGTAACCGCGCGCATACCCGGCCCGAGCGCGGCGGCCAGGAAGCCGCGATCGCCCGGAGCAACCAGCGAGCCTTGCGTGATCGGTTCGCCGGCGGTGATCGGATTGCGCACGACGGTGCCGAGCATCTTGCTCATGTCGGCCTCGCCTTCGAGGAAATAGGCGTCCTGCACCATTTCCTTGGGCCAGGCCTTGAAGCCTATGGCATCGGCGGTGATGATGGTGCCAACCGGGAGCGCGCGCTGGGCCACGAGCACCTTGGTGCCGGTCTCCAGCTGGGCGGCGGCGGCGGCCTGGGGCGATCCCGACCCACCTGCCAGGTTGCGGGCGGCCAGGGCGGTGACGACCGCCACGAACAGCGCCCCCACCAGCAGCATCAGCTTTCTCTTGTCCATCGCCCTTTGACCCTGCCCTTACAGAATAGCCCGTAGAAATCCGACAAATTGGTTAAAATAGACCTAGCCAGCCATAACAGCCTGCACCGCATCCCAGTGCGTACTGGCCAGAACCCACAGCCCGCCCGAAGCGATGGCCACGCCATAGGGAATCTTGAGACGGTCCTTGCGGCGGCGGGTGATGTGCCAGATGCCCATCACCAGAGTGAGCACCCCGCCCACCAGCGCCATGATCAGCAGGAGTTCGAGAAACAGCCGACCCGGCAGCCACAGTGCCAGTGCGGTCAACAGCTTCACGTCGCCGCCCCCCATCATGCGCAGCGCGAAGAGGCCAGCCAGCACGGCAAAGGCCAGCAGGGCCACGCCCAGTTGCAGCGCCATGCCGGGCCAGAGCGTGAGGCCTTGCGCCCACCAGTAGACCGGGGCGAGGAGCGCGATGGCGGCATTGAGCCAGTTGTCGATCTGGCGGCGCCGGATGTCGGTAAAAGCCGCATAAAGCAGCGCAATTGCCAATAGACCGACCAGACCGTAGACCATGGAAACTCCCCTGTGACAGGGGGGGCATACCGGACAATCGCTTACCAAACGGTAACCAAGGTAACGGGCGGAATTGAGCCAAAAACGAGGAATTTCCGGCCGATGGTTAAGGATGTTTGCGAATGTGCGCCGGGGTGCGCGATACCCCCTGACGCCATCGAATCGATGTGGCTGGCCGCTGATGGCGCGGCGATCCGCACGCTCGCCTGGCCCGCGCCCGAGGGGCCTTCACGCGGGAGCATCCTGTTCTTGCCCGGTCGCGCGGATTTCTATGAAAAGTATCTGGAAACATTCGAAGACTGGCGCTCGCGGGGCTGGCATGTCAGCGCTGCGGACTGGCGTGGACAGGCCGGCTCCGGGCGTCTGGCTGCCGACCCTGCGGTGGGCGACATCGCCGACTTTTCGATCTGGGTCGATGATCTGGCCGGGCTCTTTGCACAGTGGAAGGCCGGGGCGGCTTTCGCCCGTTCAGGCTCCCATCCGGGCCCTCATGTCGTGGCAGGCCATTCGATGGGCGGGCATCTGGTGCTGCGCGCGCTGGCCGAGGGGCGAATCGACCCCGACGCGGTCGTGCTCTGCGCACCGATGCTGGGCTTTGCCACGCCGATTCCCCGCGTGCTGCAACGCTTCTATGTCCGGCTGATGACCCGGTTGGGCGATCCCGCACGCGCGGCCTGGAAGGCCAGCGAAAAACCCGGCGCGCGGGAAAAGACGCGGGCGATCCTGCTCACCCACGACGAGCGCCGCTATGCCGGGGAACTGTGGTGGAAGGCACAGCGCCCGTTCCTGAGGCTCGGCCCGGCGAGCTGGCGCTGGCTGCGCCGGGCGAGCGAATCGTTCGACCGGCTCGATGCACCCGGCGTGCTCGAAGCGGTGACCTGTCCGGTGCTGTTGCTGGCCACGCGGCGCGGTGCGCTGGTCTCGTG
>DQVI01000175.1 GCA_015661825.1 Novosphingobium capsulatum | reverse complement strand
GGCGACCCCCGCCCGGCCACGACCCGGCCCAGCGCGCGGCTCAGATCGGGCACCGCGCGCAAGGCGGCGCGCAAATCGTCGCGCAGCAGCGAATCCTCAGCCAGCCATTGCACCAGCGCCAGTCGCGCGCCGATCATTCCCACATCGAGCAGCGGCGCGGACAGGTCTTGCGCCAGCAGGCGCGCGCCCGCCCCGGTCACGCAGCGGTCGACCGCGTCGGTCAGGCTGCCCGCGCGCGTGCCGCTGGCCGAAACCAGCACTTCGAGGCTGGCCCGCGTCGCTTCGTCCATCGCCATGTGGGCGTGGCCCCCGCGCGCCACCGGGGGCAGCAGGAACGGCAGGCGCCCGCGCCCGACATGGTCGAGATAGGCGATCAGCCCGCCCGCCGCCGCCAGCATCGCGCGCGAAAAGGTGCCGAAGCCGTCGAGCGTGGCGACGCCGTGGATGTCGCGCAGGCGCGTTTCGCCCGCCGCGCTGTCGAACAGGCGGCCTTCCCGCGTGACCGCCTCGGGCGGGGCCATGTCCCAGTCCTGCGGGCAGACCACTTCGCGCGGGGAAAGCCGGGCGAGCGCGGCGCCGAGTGTCTGCGCGGTGCATTCTTCCAGCTCCATCGTACCGGTCGAAATATCGCAGGCGGCCAGTCCCACGCTTTCGCGCAACGGGCAGATCGCCACCAGCACATTGGATTCGCGCGGGTTGAGCAGGGCTTCCTCGGTGAGCGTGCCTGCCGTCACGAAGCGCACGATGTCGCGCGCGACGAGCGCCTTGGAGCCGCCGCGCTTCTTGGCTTCCTCGGGCGTTTCCACCTGTTCGGCAATCGCCACCCGGCACCCGGCGCGGATCAGGCGGGCCAGATAGCTTTCCGCCGAATGGACCGGCACCCCGCACATCGGGATCGGCGCGCCGCCATGCTCGCCCCGGCTGGTCAGCGCGATGTCGAGGATCTGCGCGGCCTGCCGGGCATCGTCGAAGAACAGTTCGAAGAAATCGCCCATGCGATAGAACAGCAGGCAATCGGGGGCCTGATCCTTGAGCGCGAGATATTGCGCCATCATCGGCGTGGGAGCAGCAGGAGTAGCAGACATGGAGGCGGGGCTAGCCCATACGCCCCGGTTTCTCAAATCATCCGTCCCGGATATGAACAATCCGCCCGTGCAGTTTTGGCGCCGTTCCTGCCCGCTCCCTTTTGCGGGCCATTCGTGCTATGGGCGCGACCCAAGGCATCACGAAGAGGCTTATGCAGGTTCCACAAGGCCGGTCCCGGTTCGGGCGGTTTCATCTCGATTGGCGCGCCGGGGGGCTGCCCTGGCTGTCGATTCCCGGTCTGATCCTCGGCACTTTGCTGATCTGCATGCCGTTCGTGCTGGTCGAAGTGCCCCCGCTCGTCGACGTGCCGGGCCACATGGGTGCCGCCGCGATCGAGGCGGCCAGTCCGGCCAGCCCGCTGGGCAAGTACCTGGGCTGGAAATGGGTCTTCACGCTCAACATCGGCGGCGACGTGCTGATGAAGGTGCTGGGCGCGCAGTTCGGCATTCTGGCGGCGGGCTGGTGGAGCACGGTTCTGGCTACGGCGCTGTTTGCCGGGGGGGCGCTGGCCACGATCCGCATGGCCAACCCGCGCGGCGGCCATGGCGCGCCCTGGGCGATGATGTTCGTGTTCAGCTTCCCGCTGCTCACCGGCTTTCTCAACTATATTCTGGGTACCGGGCTTTCGCTCACGATGTTCGCGGCCGCGATCTGGCTTGAGGATCGCCCGCGCCTGCGCGCTGCCGTGCTTGTCGTGGCCCAGCCGCTGGCGATGCTGTGCCATGCCATTGGCGGGCTTTTGCTGGCCATTCTGATCGCCTCCAACGCCTTGGGCCGCGAGATGGACCGCCTGCCTGCGGGCTGGTGGCGGCGCAGCCAGTGGCGCACGGTTCTCTCCACGCACGACTGGAAGGCGGCCTTGCTGCGCCTCGTCGTGCTGTGCTGGCCGCTTCTGGCCACGGTGGTCACGATCATTTTGTGGAAGCTGCTGTCCCCTGCCCCGGTGCGCAGCCTCAACACCTGGCGCTGGGACCAGAAGGGCGAGTTCCTGTGGCTTACCTTGCGCGACCAGTCGTTCTGGCTCGACGCGGTGACGACGGTTGCCACCTTTGCGCTGCTGCTGGTCGGGCCGTTTCTGGGCGGGCGCTGGAACTGGCAGCGGGGCCTGCCCGGCCTTGCCGTTGCGGTGCTCTATGTGATCATTCCCAGCGACATCAACGGCAGCGCCTTTGTCGACGTGCGCCTGCTGCCACCGGCTATGATGCTGCTGCTCGGCCTTCAGGACTGGAGCGGCGCGCCTGCCCGGCGTGCGAAAGCCATCGCGCTGGCGGGGCTGGCCCTGCTGGGCCTGCGCACGGTCGTCACCGCCGCCAGCTTTGCCGACTATGCCGACGATTTCCGCCAGCAGTTGTCGGCGCTCGAACATATCCAGCCGGGCAGCCGCGTGCTCACTTTCGTCGAGCATTCGTGCATCGAGGAATCCTGGCGCAACACCCGGCGCGACCATCTCGCCAGCCTTGCGAGCGTCTATCGTCAGGCCTGGGTGAACGACAACTGGGCGATTCCGGGCCTGCACATGGTGGTCCCCCGGTTCCGCCCGGCGCGCAATTTCGTTGCCGATCCTTCCGAATTCGTGTGGTCGCGCGGGTGTCAGGGCGGGCGGCTGCGTTCGGTCGATTCGGCGCTGCGGTACGCCCCCATCGAGCGGGTGGACTATGTCTGGCTGATCGATACCGGGCTGCCGCGCAACCCCGATCCGCGCCTGCGCCTCGTCTGGCAGGAAGGGCGCAGCCTGCTCTTCGCCGTGCGTCCGCTCGGCTTCCCGACATGGCGCCCGCGCGATAACTGATCGCGCGGCGAGGACTCATAAAAAAAAGGGCTCATGAAAAAGGGCGCCGTGGCTTTGGCCACCGGCGCCCTTTTTGCGAATTTCGAATTCAGACTCTCAGATCAGCCCGGCCAGCGGGCTGGAGGGATCGGCATAACGCCGCGTGGCCATGCGCCCGGCCAGATAGGCATCGCGCCCGGCCTCGACGGCGGCCTTCATCGCGCGGGCCATGCGGATCGGGTCTTTCGCTTCGGCAATGGCGGTGTTCATCAGCACGCCGTCGCAGCCCAGTTCCATCGCCACGGCGGCATCGCTCGCCGTGCCCACGCCCGCGTCGACCAGCACCGGCACTTTGGCGCCTTCGACGATCATGCGGATCATCACCTTGTTCTGGATGCCAAGGCCCGAGCCGATCGGTGCGCCCAGCGGCATGATCGCGACGGCACCGGCTTCTTCGAGCTGGCGCGCGGCAATCGGGTCGTCGGCGCAATAGACCATCGGCAGGAAGCCCTCCCTGGCCAAAGTCTCGGTCGCGCGCAGGGTCTCGCGCATGTCGGGGTAGAGCGTGCGCGCCTCGCCCAGGACTTCCAGCTTGACCAGATCCCAGCCGCCCGCCTCACGCGCGAGGCGCAGCGTGCGGATGGCGTCTTCGGCGGTGAAGCACCCGGCGGTGTTGGGCAGGTAGGTGACCTTTTTGGGGTCGATATAGTCGGTCAGCATCGGCGCCTTGGGGTCCGAGACATTGACCCGGCGCACCGCCACGGTGACGATTTCCGCCCCCGAAGCGGCCAGCGCGGCGGCGTTCTGGGCAAAATCCTTGTACTTGCCGGTGCCCACGATCAGGCGCGAGCGGAACGTGCGGCCTGCCACCGTCCATGTGTCGCCGGAAGCCGTGTCATCGCTGGCCGGGCCATCGTCCTGCCCGCCGCCCACGAAATGGACGATTTCGAGCACATCGCCCTCGCCCAGCGCCACGTCGGCAAGGGTCGAACGGGGCACGATGGCGCCATTGCGTTCGACCGCCACTTTGGCGGGATCGAGGTCGAGACTGCGCACGAGATCGGCGATCGAGCCGGGCGCGGCGCGGCGCGGTTCGCCGTTCAGGGTGATCGAAAGGGCGGACGGTGCGGGGTTCGTGGCCATGGCTGGTGCTTTAACGCAGGGAAAAACAGGCGCAAGCCGTTCAACAATCGCAGGCCGTCGAACAGGACCCCCGGCGCATGTTGACGATATGGGCGCAGGCCACCAGCAGTACGCCCGCAATGGTCAGCACGGATTCGGCGCTCCCGTGGCCGACCAGAACCGCCGCCGTCATCAGCGCCAGCCCGGACAGGCCCAGCACCAGCGGCAACCGGTGCCCATGGCGCAGCGCGCCCATGCCGATCGTGGCCGCCCCGATCACGATGGCGAGGATCAGGCCGATGTGATGGATTTCCGGGTTGAGCAGCACGCCCCCGCCCAGCCCCAGCACACCCACGAGGAACAGCCCGGCAAGGCAGTGGATCATGCACAGCCCGGAGAGGATCACCCCGAAGCGATCGAGTCGGCTGCGCAAGGCGAGGAGGGCCTGGTTCATGGGCTCCATATATGTAACGTTGTATCATCATTCAAGGCGCTGGATGTGCGATCCGTCCCGTTCCCTGCATTCGGCTCCGCGCATCCGGTTCCTTGGCCCCGGTGCCAAATGTCCACTTGTCAGGCGCGGTGGCTGGCCGCACATGCCGGTCCATGACGTCTGCTGCCCCCTCCTCCGCTTCCGCTTCATCCCCGTCCCTTGCTTCGCTGTCACTCGCGCGCTGGCTTCTGGTCGTGGCGATCATGATCGTGGGCATCGTGGTCGTCGGCGGGATCACGCGATTGACCGAGTCGGGTGTCTCGATCACCGAATGGAACGTCGTGTCGGGCACCCTCCCCCCGCTGACCCAGGCGCAATGGCAGGCCGAATTCGACGCCTATCGCCAGACCCCGCAATATATCCTCGTCAACGGCCCGGCGGGGATGACGCTGGCCACCTACAAGTCGATCTTCTTCTGGGAATGGGTCCACCGGCTGCTCGCGCGCACGATCGGCATGGTCTTTGCCGTGCCGCTGGCGTGGTTCTGGCTGCGCGGGCGCATTCCGGCGGGCTACAAGCCGCGTCTTCTGGCGCTGCTGGCGCTGGGCGGGCTTCAGGGCGCGGTGGGCTGGTGGATGGTCAAGTCGGGGATCGTCCACGACGTGAAGGTCAGCCACTATCGGCTCGCGACCCATCTGGCTGTGGCCCTGTTTACGCTGGGCGGGATCGTGTGGACGATGCTCGACCTGCGGGCGCTGGCGTGGGGCGAGGCGCGGTCCCGGCTGACCGGGCTGGGCACGCTGGCCCTCGCGATGCTGGCCTTGCAACTGGTCTATGGCGCGCTGCTGGCGGGCCTGCGCGCGGGCGTGGTGGCCGGGGCGGGCTGGTTCTCGTGGGATGCCTGGCCGCTGATGCAGGGCAATATCTGGCCCGATGGCGTGGACTGGGCGGCAGGCGCGTTCCATGCGCTGACCAGCGATCCCTATCTCGTCCATTTCTTCCACCGCACATGGGCCTGGGCGGTCGTGGCGGTGCTGGTGGTCGTCGCGCGGGTGCTGCGCCGGAGCGGCCAGCGGCGGGTTTCGGTGGCGCTGCATTGCGCGTTTGGCATGCAGGTCGTGCTGGGCATCGCGACGGTGTGGAGCGGGGTGGCGATCGGACTGGCGGTGCTTCACCAGCTGTGCGGCGCCGTGCTGCTGGCCTGCACGGTGTGGGCGGCCCATGCGCTGGGACGCCCTGCCCAGCGCGGATAAAACACGCCGGCAAGACGGGGCAAAATTGCGAAGGTATTATTTTACCTCCACGCAAAACCCCCGGTTTGCTTGACTCTCCGGGCCATTTGCAACAAAGGCGCACTCCTTCACCCCGTGTGTGTGTCAGGATTCTTCTGGTGCGTGACGTGGGTACCCCATTATCCAGGGAACCGAACCAGCCATGAAGGCTCTCAGCAAGGTCACCCGGTCGATCAAGCCGGCCGAGGTGGAAAAGAAGTGGCATCTGATCGATGCCGAAGGCCTGGTGGTCGGCCGTCTGGCCGTCATCATCGCCAACCATCTGCGCGGCAAGCACAAGCCCAGCTTCACGCCCCACGTCGATTGCGGCGATCACGTTGTCGTGATCAACGCCGACAAGGTCCGCCTGACCGGCAACAAGCTCAAGGCCAAGACCTATTACAAGCACACCGGCTATGCCGGCGGCATCAAGGAAGTCACCGCGGACAAGGTCCTGGGTGGTCGCTTCCCCGAGCGCGTGCTTGAAAAGGCTGTCGAGCGCATGATCCCGCGCGGTCCGCTCGGTCGTGACCAGATGCGTGCCCTGCACCTCTATGCCGGCACCGAACACCCGCACGGTGGCACCCAGCCGGTGGCGCTCGACGTCGCCTCGATGAACCGCAAGAACAAGGTGGGCGCATAATCATGGCCGACAACGACACCGTCTCGAGCCTGGCCGACCTCAAGAACCTGACGTCTGCCGCTCCCGCCGCCGCCGCTGAACCCGCCGCCGAAGGCGACGTGGAAGCCCCGGTCGTGCCCGCCGCCCCCACCGCTCCCCTGCGCGACCGTGAAGTCGACGCGTTCGGCCGCGCTTACGCGACCGGCCGCCGCAAGGACGCCGTGGCCCGCGTGTGGCTCAAGCCCGGCAGCGGCAAGATCGTGGTCAATGGCCGCGACCAGGAAGTCTACTTCGCCCGTCCGACCCTGCGTCTGGTGATCAACCAGCCGTTCCAGGTTTCGGGTCGCGAAGGCCAGTACGACATCATCGCCACCGTCAAGGGCGGCGGTCTGTCGGGCCAGGCTGGCGCCGTGAAGCACGGCATCGCCCAGGCTCTCACGAAGTTCGAACCCGTCCTGCGTGGCGCGGTGAAGGCCGCTGGCTTCCTCACCCGCGACAGCCGCGTGGTGGAACGCAAGAAGTACGGTCGCGCCAAGGCTCGCCGCAGCTTCCAGTTCTCGAAGCGCTGATCGCGCTTCGGACGGAGCTTTCCGTTCGGAACAGAAAAAGGGCCACGCGCAAGCGTGGCCCTTTTTTCATGCCCGGCCCTTTTCATGCCTGACGATGCCGCGCCGCCTGCATCAGCCCGACAACCATCACCGCCCCGGCCAGCGCGGACACTGCGCCGAGCAGGAACGGCGCCTGATAGCCCGATGTTCCCACCAGATAGCCCGCCGCCGGGCCGGTCGCGCACAGGGCGACATCGGTGAACAGCGAATAGGCCCCAATGGCCGACCCGCGATTCTGCGGCGGAACCAGATCGACCACGATCATCCCCAGCGCCGGGAAGATCAGCGCAAAGCCAAAGCCCGTCGCCCCCGCACCCAGCGTGGCGATGGATGCGACCGGCGCCTGCCAGACCAGCAGCAGGCCGACGATTTCGATGCCGAGGAAGATCAGGGCCACGCGCAGGCCGCCCAGACGCTCGATCTGGCGCACGAACAGCAGGCGCGCGGCCACGAACGAAAGCCCGAAGGCCGACAGCGCCAGCGGCGCCCCGGCCCAGCCGCGCGCGCTGTAGTCGAGCGCGATGAAGGCCGAGATCGCCCCGAAGCCGATGGCCCCCAGCGCCAGCGCGATCCCGTAAGGCGTGACCCGGCGCAGCACATGGTGGAACGGCATGCGCTGGCTGGCGATGCTGCGCGTGGTCGGCTGCGGCCAGGCAAAGGCAAATCCGGCAATGCCGGTAAGCGCGAGGGCCAGGCCAATAGCCCCGATGCCCCCGATGCCGAACAGCCATGCCCCCAGCGGCGCCCCGGCGGCAATGGCGCCATAGGTCGCCATGCCGTTCCACGAGATCACCCGCGCAGTCAGCGCCGGCTGCGTCCGCGCGATGCCCCAGGCAATCGCGCCGGTGCCGATCATGCTTTCACCAAAGCCGAGCGCGATGCGGCTGAGAAACAGCGGGACGAGCGCGAGGGACGGGCTGGCCGAAGCCAGATGCGCGGCCCCCAGCGCGGCAATCCCGCTGGCCAGGCAGCAGGCAAAGCCGACGAGGATCGACAGGCGCGGGCCCGCAGTATCGGCCATCGGCCCGACGAGGCCCCGGCTGATGATCGTGGCGACATACTGGATCGAGATGGCCAGACCGGCCAGAACGGTGCTGAAGCCGAGGTCGCGGTGAACCCAGTCGGGCAGGACCGCCAGCGGCAGGCCGACACCCAGATAGGCCAGCGCCGTGCAGGTGACGCTGAGCAGGATTTCGCGGTTGGGATTGGCGGCGGCAGGCCGGGAGACGGCATGAGGGGCCGCCGACGGGGAGGAGGCGTGGGACATGCCCGCCTCCTAGGCCGGTCGATTTTGTCCGGCAAATGCCGTGCCGTGCAAAGTCCGGCGTGCCAGTTGCATGAAATCGAATGCGCGGTGCGCAAACGGGGGCTGATTTTGAAAGGCAAGGAAGAACAAGGGATACCGCAGGGGGCAGGGCCCCCTGCACCCCATGAACTTTGGACAGGGCAGTGCCTTTGGCTTGGTTGGGTGTGGCAACCGGCCCCGGTTCAGTTGCCGAGCGCGACGACTCCGCCGGTCGATCCGAAGCCGCCTTCGCCGCGCGCGGTTTCGCCCAGATCGTCCACTTCGAGCCAGGTTCCCCGCGTGACCGGGGCCAGCACCAGTTGCGCGATCCGGTCGCCACGACGGATGGCGAAGCTTTCCTGACCGTGGTTGATCAGGATGATCTTGAGTTCGCCGCGATAGTCGCTGTCGATCGTGCCGGGGGCATTGGGTGCGGAAATGCCGTGCTTGAGCGCGAGGCCCGAACGCGGGCGCACCTGGATTTCATAGCCATGGGGGATCGCCAGCGCGAGGCCGGTGGCCACCGCATGGCGCTGGGCCGGGGCGAGGTCCACGTCTTCGGCGGCCACCACGTCCATGCCGGCGGCGCCTTCGGTCGCATAAGCGGGCAGCGGCAGGCCTTCGCCGTGGGGCAGGCGCTTGAACAGGATCGGCACGGGGGCGGGGTGCGTGGTCATGCGGAGGTTCCGTCTGTGTGGGCAAGAGTGGTGGCGATGCGCGCGATGATCGCTTCGGCCACGGCTTCCTTGGGCATTTCGGGCAGGCTGTCGACCCCGGCCGCGTCGATGATGTGGACGGTGTTGCGCGCGCCCCCCATCACCCCGTCCGAAACGTCGTTGGCGACGATCCAGTCGGCCCCCTTGCGCTGGCGCTTGGCAAGGGCGTGGGGAATGACGTCATTGGTTTCGGCGGCAAAGCCGACGACCAGCGCGGGGCGGCGCGGCGAGCGGCACAGGCCCGCCAGAATATCAGGGTTTTCCACCAGCGCCAGCGGCGGCGGGGCGCCGGTGCCGTCCTTTTTCAGCTTCTGCCCGGCGGCATCGGCCACGCGCCAGTCGGCAACGGCGGCAACCATGATCGCGACGTCGGCGGGCAGCGCGGCCTCGACGGCATCGGCCATCTCGCGGGCGGTTTCCACGTCCACCCGGTCGACTCCGGCGGGCGTGGACAGGGTAACCGGGCCGCTTACCAGCGTGACCCGCGCCCCGGCCTTCGCGGCGGCGGCGGCCAGCGCGAAGCCCTGCTTTCCGCTCGACCGGTTGGCGATGTAGCGCACCGGGTCGATCGGCTCGTGGGTGGGGCCCGCCGTGATCAGGACGTGGCGCCCCACCAACGGACCTGTCCATTGACCCGCCGGCGCGAGGCAGCGCCCGATTTCAGCCCAGACCGTTTCGGGCTCGGGCAGGCGTCCGGGGCCGAATTCGCCGCAGGCCATCGCGCCGACATCGGGTTCCAGCACCTGCACACCCCTTGCGCGCAGCCGCGCGACATTGGCTTGCGTTGCGGCATGCTCCCACATCCGCACGTTCATCGCCGGGACGGCCAGTACCGGCTTGTCGGTCGCCAGCAGCAGCGTGGTCGCCAGATCGTCGGCAATCCCGGCGGCCATGCGCGCCATCAGGTCGGCGGTGGCCGGGCAGACCACCACGAGGTCGGCCTGCCGCGAGAGCTGGATGTGGCCCATCTCAACCTCGTTCTTCAGATCCCACAGCGTGGTGTGGACCGGGTTTTCGCTGAGCGCGGCCAGTGTCATCGCGGTGACGAAGTGGGCGCTGCCCTCGGTCAGCACGCACGTGACCGAGCCCCCGCCCTTGCGGATCAGGCGGATCAGTTCGCAGGCCTTGTAGGCGGCAATGCCGCCACCGATGATCAGGAGAATGCGGGGAGCGTTCATGGCCCGGCTTGTGCAACCTTGGGGCCCCCGGCGCAAGCGCGCGTGCGACGGGCCCTTGCGACTCGTCCTGCCGGGCGCTTCGGGCGCTGGGGCAAATGCTTTGCGCGCCCGGCAAAAGTTTGTCAGACTTTTGCCGCACCACGCATAATGGCTGGAGAGAATCGATGCAGGCGATTCGGTCCCGTTTCATTGCAATCGATTCCGTATCGGCCCGCTCGGTGCTGGCGGTTCTCGTGCTGGTGGCCGGGCTGGCCGATCTGGTGATCGTGGCGTCCTGGCTGGTCACCCCGCATGATGGGGCGAGGCTGGCGCGGGCGGCGCATGGCCTGTCGATCATCCGCGCGCATTGCACCTCGTTTGTCAGCGTGGCGGCGCTGTTCATGATCGCGGGGGGCCTGCGCAAGAGCGGCGACCTGCTGTGGATACCGACTTTCATCTTCATCGGGGCGTTGGCCGAACGGCTGATCAATTTTGTCGTCTTCGGGACTTACCCCGAATGGCTGCTGCCCATGGCGCTCGATACCGCGCACATCGCGCTGCTGATCAGCGCGCGCCGGGTCTGGCAGAGGGATGCCGCCACGCCGGTTTCCGGCGGCTCCTGATCCCCGCTCAGCTTCCCAGCGTGGCGAGCAGGCGCTTGCCCTTGTCGTCGAGCACGTCGGCCAGCGTATAGCGTTCGAGCACCGCGAAAAAGGCCGCCAGCGCCTCGGCCAGCGGATCGGGCAACCCGCAGGCACTCCGCAGCTTGCAATCCCCGCAACCGACGAGGTCGATGGCCCCCTCGGTATGGCGGATCAGGCGCCCCACGTTGATTTCGCCAGCCGGACGGGCCAGCCGCAAGCCCCCGTTGCGTCCCCGCACCGCCTCCACATAGCCGCTGGCCGCCAGATCGCTGGCCACTTTCATCAGGTGGTTCTGCGAAATGTCGTAGGCTTTTGCGATCTCGCCGATCGAGCACAGCCGGTCGGTCCGGGCGGCCAGATAGAGCATCACGCGGACGGCATAATCGGAAAAACGGGTGAGACGCATCGGACCGGACCTTTAAAGATGCATTTTAATTGCATCATTATCGTTCGCCTCATATCTAGCATTCCAGATGCATGATTTCGAGTCGGAAACAGCGCTCAAGGGCAGCGCAACAGGCAAGGTTCAGAAGCATCGCCATCCGGGCCCGCGTGCCATTCTGAAGGACGTTTCGCATGTTGAATGCCGATCAAACCGCCATCATCAAGGCCACCGTTCCCCTGCTGGAAACCGGGGGCGAGGCGCTGACCACGCATTTCTACAAGACCATGCTCGGTGAATATGCGCAGGTCCGCCCGCTGTTCAACCAGGCCCACCAGGCCCATGGCACCCAGCCGCGCGCGCTGGCCAATGCGGTCCTGAAATATGCCCGGCATATAGACGATCTGGGCGGTCTGGGCGATCTTCCGGCCCAGATCATCCAGAAGCACGTCTCGCTCCAGATCCTGCCCGAACACTATCCCATCGTCGGCACCTGCCTGCTGCGCGCGATCCGTGAGGTGCTGGGGGAAGAGATCGCCACCGATGCCGTCATCGAAGCCTGGGGCGAAGCGTACTGGCAACTCGCCAACATCCTGATCGGCGCCGAGGCGGCGGAATACGAGCGCCTTGCCGCAGCGCCGGGGGGCTGGCGCGGCGCCCGCCCGTTCCGCGTGGCCGACAAGGTCAAGGAAAGCGACGAGATCGTCTCGTTCCACCTCGAACCGGTCGATGGCGGGGCGGTCGTCGCGCACCAGCCGGGGCAGTATCTGGGCCTGAAGCTGGTGGTCGACGGGCAGGAAGTCCGCCGCAACTATTCGCTGTCGCAGGCGGCCAATGGCCGGACCTTGCGCATCAGCGTCAAGCGCGAGCCGGGCGGCGTGGTCTCCAACCACCTGCACGATCATGTCGCGACCGGCGATGTGCTCGATGTCTTCCCGCCCGCAGGTGAATTCGTCCTGCGCGAAGGCACGGCGCCACTGGTCCTGATCAGCGGCGGCGTTGGCATCACCCCCACGCTGGCCATGGCCGAGGCCGCGCTCGCGCAGGGCACGCGCGACGTGATCTTCATCCACTATGCCCGCAATGGCGCCGTGCAGGCCTTTGGGCCGACTCTGGCCGCCTGGGCGCAGGCCCACCCGCGCTTTACCGCCCATGTCGTCCTTGAGGCGGAAGCCGGGCGTCCGGGCCTCGACACGCTGCGCGGATGGGTTCCGGCTGATGCCGACGCCTATTTCCTTGGTCCCAAGCCGTTCATGGCTGTCGTTGATCAGGCGCTGGCCGCGCTCGGGTTTCCGGCAGAGCGGCGCCATTTTGAATGCTTTGGCCCGTTCGAGGCGCTCGGCTGAATCCCGGATTCTCCAAAAAAGCATTGAAGAACAAGGGAGAATGCAGGGGGCAGGGCCCCCTGCACCCCATTATCTTTGGACAGGGCGGTGTTTCTGGCCAGGTTGGGTTTGGCGACAACCGGTTCAGGCGGTTTCTTCGAGCGGGACGAATTCGGGGAAGAAAGTGGGCGCGCGGGTCGACCAGGCCGGGGCGGTGGCCGCCGCCTCGCTGATCGACTGGAGCAGGTCCTTGCGGCGCGGCGGGCGGATCTGGGGCAGCGCGGCGGCGCCACAGAAGGCGGCTGGCAGCCAGGGGCGCACGGTTGCGCCCAGCAGGCGCTCGTAGAGGAAGCGATAGGCCGAGAAGCCTTCAAGGCGTTCCTGTCCCAGATCGAACGCGCTCATTTTGATCAGCGCGCCCATGAACGATTCGGTTCCATCGGCGGCAGGCCCTTCGGGCAGCATGGCGCGCAACGGGGCGATGGCCTGGTAGACCTCGTATTGGGCGCGGATGGCGGCGGCCTCGGCCGGGTTGCGCGCCCAGATCGAACAGGCGTCGCGCCGTCCCAGGCCAATATCCAGACTGCGTCGGATATAGCGCTGGGTCGCGGCGGGAAAGGCCGCGAACTCGCGCAGTTCGTTGAGCAGTTGGGTGGCGGTCTGGTTGTGAGTCATGGCGCACTCCGAACGGGGGCCCCTTGCCCGTTGCGGCAAGGTGGGCCCCCGTGTGGAGCAAGGCTAGGCCCGGATAGTTAGGAGCGGGTTAAACCGGCCATGGCGACCGCCCCCGGTGAGGGGTCAACCCAGGCGCCGGTAACGGAAATACCAGACTTCGTGGCCCTGCGCGCGGGCCTTGGCCTCATAGCGCGTTTCGGGCCAGCCGCCGGGGCGCTTCTGGAAATCCTGCGGGGTTTCGGCCAGCCAGCGGAAGGTGTCGGTATGGCGGCGCATGACCATCAGCGCATGGCGCAGGTAGATCGGATGGTCGGTCCCGAAGCGGAATTCGCCGCCCGGCTTGAGCTTGCGCGCGAAGAGTTCGAGCGGGCCATCGTTCATCATCCGGCGCTTGGCATGGCGGGCCTTGGGCCAGGGATCGGGATGGAGCAGGTAGAGGAACGAGAGCGCGCCGTCGGGCACGCGGCCCAGCACTTCGAGCGCATCGCCATGCTGGATCCGCACATTGGGGATCGGCGGACGCGCGCCATTGTCGCCATCGAGATGGGTGAGCGCCTGGGCCACGCCATTGAGGAACGGCTCGGCGCCGATATAGCCATGGTCGGGCAGCAGGTCGGCGCGGAAGGCCATGTGCTCGCCCCCGCCAAAGCCGATCTCGAAATGGAGCGGGCAATCGCGCCCGAACAGGCGCTGGGCCGTGACCGGCCCTTCGGCCGGCACCGCGATCTGCGGGAGCAGGGTATCGACCAGCGCCTGCTGGCCCTGACGCAGGGGTTTGCCCTTGGCCCGGCCATAGAGACGGTTGAGCGTGGTCGGATCGCCGGATTTGTAAGCAGTCATGATCTGTAAGCCCTCATCGCCGGGCGCGATGGCAGGGGCGGCGGGCGCGGTCAATAACGCAAAACGGCCCGTCGTGGGAACGGGCCGTCTTGGGATCAGTTCGGGGATTGCCGGGCAGAAAGGGTTCAGGCCGCTTCGATCGCGGTCATGTCGTCGGGATCGCGCAGCACATAGCCGCGGCCCCAGACGGTCTCGATGTAGTTTTCGCCGCCGCAGGCATGGGCCAGCTTCTTGCGCAGCTTGCAGATGAACACGTCGATGATCTTGAGTTCGGGCTCGTCCATGCCGCCATAGAGGTGGTTGAGGAACATTTCCTTGGTCAGCGTGGTGCCCTTGCGCAGCGAGAGCAGCTCGAGCATCGCATATTCCTTGCCCGTCAGGTGGACGCGGGCGCTGTCGACCTCGACCGTCTTGGCGTCAAGATTGACCGAAAGCTTGCCGGTGCGGATGACCGACTGCGAATGGCCCTTGGAACGGCGCACCACGGCGTGGATGCGGGCGATCAGTTCCTCGCGGTGGAACGGCTTGGTCACGTAGTCGTCGGCGCCGAAGCCGAACGAGCGGACCTTGGAGTCCATCTCGGAAATGCCCGAGAGGATCAGCACCGGGGTCTGGACCTTGGCGACGCGCAGCTTCTTGAGCACGTCGTACCCGTGCATGTCGGGCAGGTTGAGGTCGAGAAGGATGATGTCGTAATCGTAGAGCTTGCCGAGATCGAGGCCTTCTTCCCCCAGGTCGGTGGAATAGACGTTGAAGCCTTCGGCCGTCAGCATGAGTTCGATAGCCTTGGCCGTGGCCGGCTCATCCTCGATCAGCAGCACGCGCATGGATCTGCCCCTTCTTGCCATTTCCCGGCATTCTTCCCTGCGGACGATGCTTCGCAAGGATCTTGTCCGTCATTAACCATAGGACCAGTGAACATAAAAGGTTAATTTAACGTAAGCACTGGCCCCGTGTCGGCAGCCGCAGCCCCCAAGCTGCCGCGCTGATCCGAACATGCGACAGGCATGCTTGTCCTCCCTGTGGATCCGCCAGAGTTCTGGCTGGAAAGCATGGCCTGACGCCAACTTATGGGGGCAGGGTTAATGCAGAGAGCACCATGGGCATGGGGAAAATCCGCATGGACCGAGGGGTGTCCCGCCCGCCCCTGAGCGCACAGGCCACCCCTCGTTTTATCAAAGCTTTACAATTCAGTTCGATGGACCCGGCGTGGTCCGTCAGTTCTCCGATACGCCCAGCCGCGCGGCGGCATCGCGCAGCTTGGCGGCTTCGGCGGGGCGGGTGCGGAAGGCGGCCAGGCCCTCGGCCAGCGCCTTGCGGGCGCGGGCTGGTTCGTTCTGGTGAACGCGGCTGCGAATCAGCAGGATCCAGCCATCGACATTGGCCGGATTGCGCGCGAGGCGGGCTTCAAGGCCATCGACCATGCCGCGCGCCATGGCGTCCTTGGCGCCGCTGGCCGCGCTCGCCACCCCGCTCTGGCGGGGGCCCGAGGCGGTCTTGAGTTCGGCGCTGGCCG
>DQVI01000196.1 GCA_015661825.1 Novosphingobium capsulatum | reverse complement strand
CTGGCGCGTGCGCTGGGTGTCGAGCGCGCGGTCGAGGTCGGCCAGGCGGGTGGCGAGCGCCTCGGTCGCTTCGTTGGCGGCGCTGTTCACGGCGGCGCGGCGTTCGGCAATCGCGCGGTCGATCTCGACCATGCGGCGTGCGAGCGTCTCGCGCTGGTCGTCGGCGCCGGCGACCAGCGCAGCGCGGCGTTCGGCCAGTTGCGCGTCGAAGGCGGCGCCATCGCTGGCGAGCGTTTGTGCCAACTGGTGGCTGGCGGCGGCAAAGGCGGCCAGCCGCGCCTCGGCATCGGCCTGGGCATGGTCCTGCGCGGCGGTCAGCGTGTCGAGCGCGGTGCGCAGCGCGCGCACTTGCGCCTCGCTGCGGGCCTGCCAGCTGGCCAGTGCGGCGTTTTCCTGATCGGCGATTGCACTGCCGAGCGCGGTGCTGGCGCTCCTGAGCGTGGCGAGGCGCTGTTCGAGCGTGGCCAGCCCTTCGCGTTCGGCGGCGCCCAGCGTGCGGCGCTGTTCGTCGAGCGCGTCGGCCAGCGCCTGTGCGCGGGCGCGGATGGCGGCCAGCGCGGCGTGTTCCTCGCCATCGAGCGCGGCGCGGTGGGTTTCGACTTCCTCGCGCAAGGTGGCAAAGCGGGCCTCGGTCTGGCGGGCAAGGTCGGCGCCGGTGGCGGTGAGGGCAGCCATCGCGCCCTGCACGGCCTCGCGCACGGTGCCGACCTGACGCTCGCTGGCGAGGCCGAATTCGTTGAGCCGCTGGAACCCGGCGACCAGGTCTTCCAGCTGGCCATGGGCATTGCGCCCGGCATTGGCGACCGCGTTGGTCACGTCCTTGGCACTGTTGGCGATGACCGGCAACTGGCCGCGCAGCTTGTCCATGTTGTCGAGCGCATTGGTCGAGACATGGGCGATTCTGTCGACCTGCTCGCCGTTTTCGAGGATCAGCGCGCGCAAGCTGTCGGCATGGGTGGAAAGGCGGTCGGCGGCGATGCGGCCGAGCGCGTCGAGATCGCGCGACTGGGCGGCGAGGAAATCGCGGGCGAGGGCCAGTTCGGTGTTCATCGCGCGCAGGCGGCCCGAAAGCTGGTCGCTCTCGCGCGAGAGCGACCCGGCGATCCCGGCAAAGCGGCGCGCCTCACGCCCGCTCGAACGCTGGACGAGCGCGACGAGGACCAGCACCACCAGAGCCGGGCCGGCCCACTGGCCGATGGCCGTGGCCAGATCGCCCGGAGAGCCGCTCGCCACGAGCCGTCCCGCGTTGGCCCAGCCGAAGAACAAGGTCCATGCCGCGACCAGCACACCGGCCACAACCAGTGGCCAGCGGGCGGGCCGGGACGCTTCGCCCTCAAGCCAGAGGCCGGCAGAATCGCCAGCCTCGTCCTCGATTGGCACATTTGGCAATGGCGCGCGCCCGGACTCACCGGAATCCGGCCTGCCCACCTGGGGCTGGCTGGCTTCGATCGGAACGATGCGTGGCGGATTGATGCGTGGGCCCCCGGTCATGCGCCCATGCTTATCATGGAAATGCGGCGCGGTTAAACCCGCCTTAAGCCCTCAGGGGCCACCATCCACAACATGGCTTATCTTGGCGATCCGATAGATGCGCAACTGGCGGTGGCGGCTGGCGATGATCAGGCGCTTTTTGCCGAACTGCGCGCGGCTTTCCTCGAAAGCGCGCGGCGCCAGCTCGATCTGATGCGCCGCTCGCGCTGCGACGGGAACTGGTCGATGGCGGGCATGCGGCTCAAGGGACTGGCCGCCTCGTTCCATGCGCGCGGGCTGATGGACCTTGTCGAACAGGCGCTGGACGGGGCGCCGGGTGATCCTGCGGTCTTGCGCCGGATCGGCCTGTGGCTCGATGATTTCGCGCAAGGCCCTGATCAGGCCTGACATTCGAGGGCATTCCCCGGTCTCGGGCCAGCCCGAGCTTGGCAGGCTGCCGCGCTGTCCCTACGATGCCCTCATCAGGAGGCAGCCACTTGCGGGTCGCACTTATTGCATTGATGGACAATACTGCCGGGGATGGCAGCGACGAAACCGGCTTCGATGGGGGCGGGCAGGTCGTCGGCCATTCCGGTTTTTCGGCTCCCGGTTTTATGGCTCCCGGTTTTCTTGATGTCGCCGGGCACAGCATCGCGCGCCATCAGGTCGCGCTGGCACTGGCGCTGGGTTGCACGCGAATCGTCGTTCATGCCGAAACGCTCGATCCCGAGATCGTCGAGATCCAGCACGCGGCCGAGCAGCGCGGCGCGCGCTTTCATGTGATCGCCGCCGCCCGCGCGCTGGTGCCGCTGGTTTCGCCCGAGGACGAACTGTTCGTCTTTGCCGAAGGCCTGCTGGCCATGCCCGAGGAGGCGCGCCGCCTGCTCGACGAGGCGCCCGGCGTGCTGGTCCTGCCGGTCGAGATCGGCACCCCCGCCGGGTTCGAGCGGATCGACATCAACCATGCCTGGGCCGGGGCCATGCGCCTGTCCGGGCGGGTCGTGGCGATGCTGGGCGATCTTCCGTCCGACTGGAACCCGGTGGCCGCGCTGTTGCGGCTGGCGACACAGGCGCGCCTGCCCTTGCGCGCGGTGCCCGGCGTGCTGGTCGATCAGGGGCGCTGGCGCCTCGTGCGGACCGAGCAAGAGGCCGATCTGGCCGAAAACGACTGGCTGGTGCTGCATACCGCGACCGACCACGTCCGCTCGCCGGGCGAATGGCTGGCGGTCAAGGCCGTGCGCCGGCTCGGCCCGGCACTGCTCCATGCCCATACCCGGCCCTGGCTGGTGGGCATGGCGGCGGTTCTGCTCGCGCTGCTGGGCCTTGGGGCGGGCTGGTGGGGCTGGACGGCGCTGGGCCTTGCGCTCGTGGGGCTGGGCTGGGTGGTGCTTCAGGTGGCGCGCCTGCTGGGGCGGGTGGAGCGCGATTGCCTGCTCGTTACCGGCGGCCCGGTGCGGGGAGGGGGCATGTTGCCCTTCGTCATCGACGCGGCGCTGGTCGGGGTCTGTGCGTGGCATGGTATGGGGCATGGTTTGGGGCACGGCCCGGGGGGCAGCACCGGTGGCGAACCGGCACAGGCGGGGGGCTGGTTTGCCCCGCTGGTGCTGATCCTGCTGCTCTGGCTTCTCCCTGCGATCCTGCGCGGCTTTCGCTGGACGGCCTGGCTGTGCGATCGCCTCGTGCTGGCCGGAGGGCTGGCGCTGGTGGCCATGGTGCTGCCGCTCGACGGGGCCTTGCGCATTGTGGATGTGCTGCTGCTTGCCACGGCGCTGGGACAGGCGCATGGTCTCATTCCTAACCGCTTGCTAACCAGTGGTACGTAAGATCGGATCATGGTGATGACCGCCGATCCCCGTGGCGTGGAGCCGTTTGGACTTGTGCCCAATGGAAACGCGCCGCGCGGGGCTGACCCTTGCGCCGTGGACGCCAATGGCGCCGCGTTGAGCGTGCCTGATGCCCATGGGGCCTCGGGGGCCTTGTTGCGTCCGCTGGCTCTGGGGCAGGCTGATGGCAGCCTGGGGGATGGCGTGGTCGCCCATGTGCGCGGCCTGCTCGAAGATGTCGCCCGCCAACTGGTCGAGGCGCTGGCCGGGGCGGCCCATGCAGGCGGCACCTGCATGGAGGGCGGCGCGCAAGCCGCGTTCGTGGCCCTGCTGGCGTCCAACGGCACGTTTCTGGGCGGTCTTCATGCCCTTGCGCTCGAATGGCGGCTCACGGCCCGGCTTGAGGAACGGCAGGGCATCGACAGCGTGTTGACGCCGCTCCTGCTCGCCGCGCTCGCGGTGGAGGGGGAGGGCTCCGAAGACGACACGCCCCTTGCCCTCGCACGGGGGCTGGCCGGCGCGCAGTTCCGCTTCTGTCTCGACAGCCGCCGGATGCGGCTGCCACTTGGCGAATTGCCGCCCGATCTGTTTCGCATCGCGCTTGCCGCGCTCCATCTTCATGCCAGTGGCCTTCCTGCGGCAGACAGGGACGACGCGCACAGCCGGGCGATCATTGCCGAACGCTCGCTGCGCCTGCGTTTCGATGCCGAGCGGGGGCGTCTCGCACTGCTGCGCCGCTTTGCCGGCGAAGGGGCTGGCGCGGTGCATCAGCACCCGGATCAACTGGATCTGACACAGGCCGGGGCCGCCCTGTTCCTGACCGCGCTGGCCCGGACGACAGGCCTCGCGCGTGCGCAGGCCCTCTCGCTGCTCGCGCCAGCCCGGATCGGCGAACTGGTGCTGGTGCTGCGGGCCGCCGGGCTTCCTGCCGCGCAGGCGGGCGGCTGCGTTCAGGCGCTGCATCCCGACGCCCTCGTCCCCGGCGCGCTGCTGGCCATCACGCCGCAGGATGCGGCGCAGATGCTCGGCCAACAGGCCGCGCGTGTGGCCGGGGAACAGGCATGACGCCGGGCGATCAGGTCCGCGCGCCCATCCGCGGCCTTTGCGATGGCGCAGACCGGCTGGTCACCGCCGACGAAGCCCTTGCGCGCCTGCATGGCGGCGCCGGAGGGAGCGTGGCGGGCACGCTGGCCCTGCCAGCCTTGCTGGCGCTGGTGCGTCAGGCCCGCCTTTCGGGCCTTGCCCAGACGCGCGAGGTCACCGTGCTCGATGGCGATCAGCCGATCGTCTTCCAGGCGCGCGCGGTTCCGCAAGGGGAGGGCGTGGCCCTGGCCCTGCACGACGGGCGGCGGGGGGCCGCCCCCGATCACGACCTTCCCCCTGCCGATCCGGCGGGGCTCTGGCATCATCTTGCCCAGGGGCATGTCCTGCTCGATCCGGGCCAGCGGGTGATCGCGGTCGATTGCCGCGCTGCCGATCTGGCCGATGTCGAGGCCGGGCTCGCCTCGGCGCTGGGCCATCACTGGGCGCTGGCGCTCGGTTTGCCCGAAGGCGCGCGGCTGGCGGGCCTGCACTGGCGCCTGCTCGACGACATGGTGGTCGATCTGGCCGGATCGCCGCGCCGCTGGCGGTTGCGTCTGCTGCCGCGCGTGGGGGGCGGGTTCGATCTCCTGCTCCTGCCCGAGGCGATCCTTGGGCTGGCCCGTTTCGGAGCCCATGGTGGTGTGCATGGTGATGGGCAAGCCGGTGCCGAAGCGGCAGAACGCCCGGCCAGCGTGCCTGAGCCGGAACCAGAGCCCGCCCCGGACCTTCCGCCCTGGACCGGTTTTCTCGGTCGCGATCTGGCCCCCGCCTTGCGCCAGCCGATCAGCCGGATCATCGCCAACGCCGAAACCATCCGCAGCCGTCTGGCCGGCCCTCTGGCCGAGGCCTATGGCGCCTACGCCGCCGATATTGCCGAGGCCGGGCGCCACTTGCTCGGGCTGGTCGACGATCTGGCCGATCTCGACGCGGTGGAGGCCCCCGGCTTTGCCCCGGCGCCCGACCATATCGATCTGGCCGACTGCGCCCGCCGCGCGGCAGGCATCCTCTCGATGCGCGCACGCGAACGCGGGATCGAACTGATCCTGCCCGAGGCGGACTGTCAGGTGCCCGCCATTGGCGAATTCCGCCGCGTCTTGCAGGTTCTGCTCAACCTGCTGAGCAATGCCATCCGCTACACGCCGGAAAAGACCATCGTGCGCCTCGATTGCGGGCTCGACGGAGGGGCGGCGTGGATCGCGGTGGAAGACAGCGGGCAGGGGCTCACCGGACCTGAAGCGGCCCGCGTCTTCGAAAAGTTCGAGCGACTGGGCCGCAAGGGCGACGGCGGCAGCGGCCTTGGCCTCTATATCTCGCGCCGTCTGGCCCGCGCCATGGCCGGGGACCTCACCGTGACGAGCACACCGGGCGAAGGCGCCCGCTTCTGCCTGCGCCTGCCCGCCGACATTCCCGCTGCCGGGATCGTCAACGCGCGCTAGTTTGCGCCCGATTTCTGTCCAGAGTCGTTGTGAACGGGATGTTTCCCGGTTGCCGCCTCTTGCATTCAGTCTCTTGATTTCATTGCCTGTTTAGCGTCCATTTCGGCTTTGATCCGGTTTGCGGGCCAATGTCTGGGCAATTGGCACGGCAATGGATTTTGATCGGATGTTGTTCCGGTTCTGTTTCTAAGTCACACTACGTATCAATCCCCCGACCGTTGAAAGAACGGGCTTTTTGGAGCGGGGGTCTCACATGAAGATGACAGGTTCGGCACTTCTTCTTTTTGCATCGAATATCGCGGTCGCGAACGCGCAGCAGGTACCGGTCCAACCGGCACCGGTTCAGCAGGCTGGGGTTCAGCAGGCTGGGGTTCAGCAGGCTGGGGTTCAGCAGGCTGGGGTTCAGCAGGTTGGCGCATTTCGCACCATCACCCTTCCGCCCAATGCCGAGGTGCTGGTTACCCCGAACGACGACCTCTCGTCGAAATCGGCCCGTGTCGGCGACAAGTTCAGGATCGCCACGGTTCTCGACGTGGTGCAGGACGGTTTCGTCGTGGTCCCGCGCGGCACCGTGGGGGAGGCGACGGTGATCTACCGGACGGGCAAGGGCGCATTCGGCAAATCCGCGAAGATGGAAGTCGAGTTCAACTGGCTGCAACTGGGCGACCGCCAGATTCCCATCTCGGGCAAGTTTCGTCAGGAGGGTGAGGGCAATACCGGGGCCGCTGTCGGGGCGGTCGTGGCGGTTGGCGTGCTCGGCGCCTTCGTGACCGGCCATTCCGCGACGATCACCAATGGCCAGCAACTGCATGCCCATACCGTTGAGGCGCTGGCGTTCGAGGTGCCCGCCGCGACGATGCCGATCCCCACCGCCAAGGTGGCCAAGGCCGCAGCGGTGGCTGCGCCTGCCGGGGTGCAGGTGGCTTCGGCCCCACCGCGCTGAGAGGCTCCGCGCCGAGAGGCTCAGCGTTGAGAGGTGGCGCGCCAAAGGGGTGGCTGGTGCGGGCCTGCCCGCGCCGGGAAGGGGGCCGCCCATGAAAAAGGCGGCCCGGTTGCCGATCCCTGCAAGGACCGGCAACCGTGGCCGCCTTTTCATGCCCTGACCATCAGGTACCTGCGTTGCAGGCGATGGTCAGGCCGTGGCGATCATGCCCGTTGACAGCTCAGCGCTGGCCGACGGGGATGTAGTCGCGCGCGGCAGGGCCGGTGTAGAGCTGGCGCGGACGGCCGATCTTCTGGCCAGGATCGGAGATCATTTCGTTCCACTGGGCAACCCAGCCCACGGTGCGGGCCAGGGCGAACAGCACGGTGAACATGGTGGTCGGGAAGCCGATCGCCGAGAGGATGATGCCCGAGTAGAAGTCCACGTTCGGGAACAGCTTCTTCTCGATGAAGTAGGGATCGTTGAGGGCGATCTCTTCGAGGCGAAGCGCGGTTTCGAACAGCGGATCGTTGACCTTGAGCGCGTCGAACACTTCGCGCACGGTCTTCTGCATCACGGTCGCGCGCGGGTCGTAGTTCTTGTACACGCGGTGACCGAAGCCCATCAGACGGAACGGATCGTTCTTGTCCTTGGCGCGCTCGATGTAGTGCGGGATCTTGTCGGGGGTGCCGATTTCCTTGAGCATGTTGAGCGCAGCTTCGTTCGCGCCGCCATGCGCGGGGCCCCACAGGCAGGCGATGCCGGCCGCGATGCACGCAAACGGGTTGGCGCCCGACGAACCGGCAAGGCGCACGGTCGAGGTCGAGGCGTTCTGTTCGTGGTCGGCATGGAGGATGAAGATGCGGTCCATCGCCTTTTCGACGGCGGGGATCACTTCATATTCTTCCGCCGGCACGCCGAAGGTCATGCGCAGGAAGTTGCCGGTGTAGGACAGCTTGTTGTCCGGATAGACGAACGGCTGGCCGACCGAATACTTGTACGCCATGGCCGCGATCGTGGGGATCTTGGCGATCAGGCGGTGCGAGCTGATCGTGCGGTTCTGCGGATCGGCGATGTCGGTCGAGTCGTGGTAGAACGCCGAGAGGGCGCCGACCACGCCGCACATCACCGCCATCGGGTGCGCGTCGCGACGGAAGCCGCTGTAGAACTTCGTCAGCTGTTCATGCACCATGGTGTGGCGCGTGATCGTGCGGGTGAAGTCGTCCAGCTCGCTCTGGCTGGGCAGTTCGCCGTTGAGCAGCAGGTAGCTCACTTCCATGAAGCTGGAGTGCTCAGCCAGCTGTCCGATCGGATAGCCGCGATGCAGCAGGACGCCTTCATCACCATCGATGTAGGTGATGGCGCTGTCGCAGCTGGCGGTGGAGGTGAAGCCCGGGTCATAGGTGAACTTGCCCGACTGGCCGTAAAGCTTACGGATGTCGATCACGTCCGGCCCGATGGTACCGCTCCTGACCGGAAGATCGATGGACTTGCCTTCGACGGTCAAAGTAGCCTGATTATCGCTCACGCTAGGCTCTCCTGTATTGATACAGACAGTTTTACCCTGCCACCCTCCTCAGGCGGCGTGGTCGTTGAGACGGGCCAGGGCTTCCTCTTTGCCGAGAAGAACCAGCACGTCGAAAATTCCGGGAGACGTTGCCTGCCCGGTCAGGCTTGCGCGAAGCGGCTGGGCGATCTTGCCCAGGCCCACGCCCAGTTCCGCAGCCATGGCCTTGAGGCTGGCTTCGAGAACCGGTGCTGTCCAGTCGCTTTCCCCCGAGAGGCGACCGATTACATTGCCCAGAATGCCCCGCGCATCGGCGGTCAGCAAGCTCTGGGCCTTTTCGTCCAGCGCCAGCGGGCGCTGCGCGAAGAGGAACACGGCCCCCTTCGCCAGTTCATTGAGGTCGGCCGCGCGCACCTTGAGCACGGGCATGGCCGAAACCAGCAGGGCGCGATCGCGCGCCGCGTCGAAGCCGGGCACCAGCGCGGCAAGGCGCGGGGCGACCAGATCGGCCAGGCGGGCATCGTCGGCTTCGCGCAGATAGTGCCCGTTGAGGTTGAGCAACTTCTTGAGGTCGAAGCGCGAGGCGCCCTTGTTGACATCGGCGATGTCGAACCATTCGACCGCCTGTTCGCGGCTGATGATTTCCTCGTCGCCATGGCCCCAGCCCAGACGGAGCAGGTAGTTGAACACTGCTTCAGGCAGGAGGCCCATCTCGTCGCGATAGGCATCCACGCCCAGCGCGCCGTGGCGCTTGGACAGCTTGGCCCCGTCCGCGCCGTGGATCAGCGGGATATGGCCATAGGCCGGGTCAGCCCAGCCGCCCTCGATGGCGTCCATCGCGCGGATGATCACCAGCTGGCGGAAGGCGTTGTTGATGTGGTCGTCGCCACGGATCACGTGGGTTACGCCCATGTCGTGGTCGTCGACCACCACCGCGAGCATGTAGGTCGGCGTGCCGTCGCCGCGCAGGATCACGTAGTCGTCGATCTCGGCGTTCTGGACGGTGATGGAGCCCTGAACGAGATCGTCGATGACCGTTTCGCCATCGCGCGGCGCCTTGACGCGCACGACATAGGGCTGGCCTTCGGGCCAGGTGGCCGGATCGGCATCGCGCCATTCGCTCTGGAGGCGGAACGGGCGGCGTTCTTCCTGCGCCTTGGCGCGGCGCTCGGCCAGTTCTTCCTGCGTCAGGTAGCAGCGATAGGCATGCCCGGCGTCGAGCATGGCCTGGGCGACTTGCGCATGGCGGTCGGACCGGGCGAACTGGAACACCGGGTCGGCGTCGCCGCCCAGACCCAGCCAGTTGAGGCCGTCGAAGATCGCGTCGATCGCGGCATCCGTCGAGCGGGCGCGGTCGGTGTCCTCGATACGCAGAAGATAGGTGCCGCCATGGTGACGGGCATAGAGCCAGTTGAACAGGGCTGTGCGCGCGCCGCCGATATGCAGGAAACCGGTGGGCGAAGGGGCAAACCGGGTAACGACACGGCCCGCTGGCTGGGGGGCAGCATGGCCCACGCCCGATCCTGCAGAAACGGTGTCAGTGTCGCTTGCCATCGAGGGCGCATTCCTTCCAATTTCGGCGCATGGCCGGTCACGTAGCAGCAGCCACAGGCATCACGCCGGACATTGATGAAAGCGGCGTCGGGAGCCTGGGTTCCCACCCTTCCGGGACCGGTCTTGACCGCGCTCCGGATGGGCTGGGGCGCCCTTGGGCCAATCGCTGGCGTTTGTCCAGCATGCTCACGCATGCGAATGCATGGCTCGAACAGCGCGGTATTGAGCGTGGTCCGTGGTTAAGTGTTTGCTTTGGAATTGGAATATCGGTCTGGATGGCGCTTCCTGGGGTTTTCTACTGGGGAGCTTTCCTGGCCGGAATGGGTGGATTTTTATTGCTTGCGCTGCCTCAGGGGCGAGAACAGCGACTCGTGTATCTGCATTTGACATGCATTTGCACTATTCTGATGGTTGCAGCCGGCTTTGTCACGATCTGGATCAAATCGAGTCTCGTGGGGACGCCGCCGATTCCCCGTCCCGTGGTGGTGCAACTGGCCGGAGTCGTCGTCAGTCGCGAGACGCGCGGGGCCGAGGGGATCGTGCGGCTGATTCTGGCCACCCGCCTCGCGCTTCCCGCCTCTGGCAGGGCTGTGGACGGCCCGCAGGCCGGGGATGGCTTGCGCACGGGTCGGGTGCGGATCGCGCTGCCCGTGGCGCAGGACAGCCCGGCCCTTGCACCCGGCGCGCACGTGGCCTTGCGGGCGCGGTTGCTGCCCCCT
>DQVI01000144.1 GCA_015661825.1 Novosphingobium capsulatum | reverse complement strand
CTGCGCTCACGCTGCGCCGCGCGGGTCCGGGCGACCTGCCCGCCCTGCGCGTGCTGGTCGAGCGGGCCTATCGCGGCGACAGCGCCCGCAAGGGCTGGACCCACGAAGCCGACCTGCTCGACGACGAGCGCACGTCCGACGCGGACCTTGCCGCGACGATCACCGCGCCCGACAAGCGCCTGCTGCTGGCCCTCGATGCAACGGGCCTGCCCGTGGGCACGGTCACCCTGATTCCCCAGCCGACCGGCAAGGCCTATCTGGGCATGCTCTGCGTCGATCCCGATGGACAGGGCGGCGGCATCGGCCGTCTGCTGCTCGACGAAGCCGCCCGCGTGGCGCGCGACGAACTGGGCCTGCGGGCCATCGAGATGACGGTGATCGACTGCCGCGCCGAACTGGTCGCATGGTACGAGCGGCGCGGCTATGTCCGCACCGGCGAAACCCGCCCGTTTCCCGGCCCCCAGCCGGTTCCTTTCGCGATGGTCGTGCTCGAACGCCAGCTGGCCTGAACCGACAGACGCGCGGACAAGCACACGGGCACGGAAACGAATCGGAGCTGAACAGTTACCCCTGCAACGGTTCAGCGTCCGGCAAGCCCGACTCGTCCAGGCCTGCGGCGTAACAAAGGGAGACCGTCACCCATGAAGCGCCTGATTTTCGCCGCCTCGCTCTGCGCCCTGCCCCTCGCGCTCGGGGCGCTTCCCGCGCAAGCCCAAAGCGTCCAGACTTCGCCCGTCGTCGCGCCGGGCGCCACCGTCCTGACCATCGAGGCGCAAGGCCGCTCCACCCGCGTGCCTGATCTGGCCGTGTTCACCGCGGGCGTCACCAGCGAAGGCAAGACCGCGAGCGAGGCGCTGGCCGCCAATGCCCGCGCCATGAACGCCACGATGGCCGCGCTCAAGGCCTCGGGCATTGCCCCGCGCGACATGCAGACCAGTTCGCTCTCGGTCAGCCCGGTCTATGGCCAGCCGCGCCGCCTGCCCGATGGCTCGACGCAAGACGATCCCGTCATCACCGGCTATCGCGCGACCAACCAGGTCGAGGTCAAACAGCGCGACATCGCCCGCTATGGCGCGGTGATCGACACCCTCGTCAAGGCGGGGGCCAATGAAGTGAGCGGCCCCTCGTTCCAGCTCGACAAGCCCGATGCGGCGATGGACGAGGCCCGGCTCGATGCCGTGGCCAAGGCCCGCGCCCGCGCCGACCTCTATGCCCGCGCCACCGGGCTCAAGGTCGTGCGCGTGCTGACCATCAGCGAAAGCGGCGGCTACAACCCCCGCCCGCAAGTGCTCTATGCGCGCGCCGAGAAGATGATGGCCATGGACCCGCCCAGCCCGGTCGCGGCCGGTGAACTCAATCTCACCATGAGCGTGTCGATGACCTTCGAGCTTGCGCCGCAGTAAGCTTGTCGCCACAAGCGGGCCGGTCATGCCAGCCCCTGCCATCAAGATCTGCGGGATCAACAGCCCCAAGGCGCTCGACGCCGTGCTCGAACAGCGTGCCGACTATGCCGGCCTGGTGTTCTTCCCCCCCTCGCCGCGCCATCTCGCCTTGCGCGATGCGGCGATGCTGGGGGAGCGCGCCGCCGGGCGCACGAAGCTGGTCGGGCTGTTCGTCGATGCCGACGACGCCATGATCGCCGAGGCGCTGGCCGCAGCACGGCTCGATGTCGTGCAACTTCATGGCAAGGAAAGCCCCGAGCGGGTTGCGCAAGTCAAGGCGCGATTCGGGGTTCCGGTGTGGAAGGCGCTGTCGATCGCCTCGGCTGCCGACGTGGCCGCTGCGGCCCGCTACGACGGCGCCGCCGACCTGCTGCTGTTCGATGCCAAGGCCCCCAAGGGCGCGGCGCTGCCCGGTGGGCTGGGCCTCGTGTTCGACTGGTCCTTGCTCGCCGCGCGACGCGGGCCGACGCCGTGGGGGCTGGCAGGCGGGCTTTCGCCTGCCAATGTGGGCGAGGCCGTGCGGGCGACGGGCACCGGGCTTGTCGACGTGTCCTCAGGCGTGGAAAGCGCGCCGGGCGTCAAGGACGAAAGCCTGATCCGCGCCTTTTGCCGGGCCGCCCGCGACGCCTGAGTGTCTGATCCGAAACTGTCGTTTCGGATCGTGCGGCACCAGCTTTATCGTATTTCGTGATGACAATAAAAAACGGGCGACTCTTTGCGGGAGCCGCCCGTTTTTCTGATTACACCGCTTTTAGGCGATCGATCAGAACTTCACGCCGAAGCCAGCGGTCAGACCGTCAGCCTTGAGCGTTTCGTCGCCGATGTAGTGGCGATATTCGATCTTGCCGTAGAAGTTCTTGAACAGGTTCTGCTGAACGCCGCCGCCGAACTGCCAGCCGCCGCCGCAGCCGCGGCAGGGGGTGGTGCTGTAGCCGGCCAGGCCGTAGAGCTTGCTGTTGTTGATCTTCACACCGGCGCGGCCCGTGAAGCCGAAGTCGACGCGGTTGTAGACGCCAGCCAGGATCTTGTCGGCCGACACTTCGGCGCCGACGAAAGCCAGCTTGTTCAGGTCGTAATCGTAGCCGGCAGCCGCACCGATGGTGGCGTCGTTGCTGTCGTGGTTCCAGATCACGCCCGAGTGGATTTCCAGGCGGGCCTCGTTGGCCATGGCGGGAGCGGCAGCAGCCAGCACGCCGGCCGCGGCGAGAAGAGCGAGACGCATAAGTAACCTCCTTGCATTCGGCCGCTGTCGTAGTGCAGCGGTCGAGGCGGCAGGTAGGCCCGCGCTCTGTAACCGGCAAGACATGATTGTAACTTTTTTGTCTTAAAAGACATTGATATGGCAAATCTGCCACAGTTCCTGACGAACCAGAAAGGTTTGCCGACTGTTACGCTATAATACAGGCCAAGTATAGAATGGCCCTTTTAAATGCAAAAAGGGCAGACCCAATTATGGGACTACCCTTCTTGACGTTGCTGCCGCGCCTATAGACCCCATTCCTGTCGCCAGGATGAACAGCCTGCACTCATTCATGACATTGCGATTGCATAAATTGCAACCTCCAACAAACAGGGCAGTTGCCGGACTTTCCCCCGCCCTCCCGGCCCGCAGAGACACTTTTTGTCGCAAAAAATCCCGCCTGCGCCCCCATGCCATGCCCTGAAAGACACACCGGGCGGCAAGCCTCGAACCCGCTCGAATCTGGACAAGCGCCGCGCCCTCTGCCAAGCGGCTGAGCCATGACCGCCCAAAGCCCGCTCCAGAACAGCTTCCGCAACCAGCCCGACGAACGCGGCCACTTTGGCCAGTTCGGTGGTCGCTATGTCGCCGAAACGCTGATGCCGCTGATCCTCGACCTCGAAACGGAATATAACCGTGCCAAGGCCGACCCGAGCTTCCAGGCCGAGTTCGACGACCTGCTCGAACACTATGTCGGCCGCCCCAGCCCGCTCTACTTTGCGCCGCGGCTGACGGAAGAGTTGGGCGGCGCCCAAGTCTGGTTCAAGCGCGACGAGCTCAACCACACCGGCGCGCACAAGATCAACAACTGCATCGGCCAGATCCTTCTGGCCATGCGCATGGGCAAGACCCGCATCATCGCCGAAACCGGCGCTGGCCAGCATGGCGTGGCGACGGCCACCGTCTGCGCGCGCTTTGGCCTGCCCTGCATCGTCTACATGGGCGCGACCGACGTGGCGCGTCAGGCCCCCAACGTGTTCCGCATGAAGCTGCTGGGCGCACAAGTGGTGCCGGTCACGGCCGGCGCGGGCACGCTCAAGGACGCGATGAACGAGGCGCTGCGCGACTGGGTCGCCAATGTCCACGACACCTTCTACATCATCGGCACGGCCGCTGGCCCGCACCCCTATCCCGAGCTGGTCCGCGATTTCCAGAGCGTGATCGGCCGCGAGGCGCGCGCACAGATGCTCTCGCGCACGGGCCGCCTGCCCGACCTGCTGGTGGCCGCGATCGGCGGTGGCTCGAACGCCATCGGCCTGTTCCACCCGTTCCTCGATGACAGCTCGGTCAAGATGCTGGGCGTCGAGGCGGCGGGCCACGGGCTCGACAAGGACCATGCCGCCAGCCTCGCCGGGGGCCGCCCCGGCGTGCTCCACGGCAACAAGACCTACCTGCTTCAGGACGAGGACGGCCAGATTCTCGAAGGCCACTCGATCAGCGCCGGGCTCGACTATCCCGGCATCGGCCCCGAACACGCCTGGCTGCGCGATGTGGGCCGCGTCGACTATACCTCGGTCACCGATACCGAAGCGCTCGAAGGCTTCCAGCTCCTGTGCCGGACCGAAGGGATCATCCCCGCGCTCGAACCCGCCCACGCCATCGCCGCCGTGCGCAAGGTCGCGCCCACGATGGACAAGGACAAGATCATCCTCGCCAATCTGTGTGGCCGCGGCGACAAGGACATCTTTGCCGTTGCAGAGCATCTGGGAGTGAAGCTGTGAGCAGCCAGCCCGCCAACCGCCTTCAGGCCGCCTTCTCCAAGGGCCACGCCGCCCTCGTCTGCTTCGTGACCGGCGGCGATCCGACGCCCGAAGCCACGCCTGCCATCCTCGACGCGCTCGTCGAAGGCGGCGCCGACGTGATCGAGCTGGGCATGCCCTTCACCGATCCGATGGCCGATGGCCCGGCGATCCAGAACGCCAACTTGCGCGCGCTGGGTGCCGGCACCAAGACCGCCGACATCATGGCCATCGCCAAGGGCTTCCGCGAACGGCACCCCACCGTGCCGCTGGTGCTGATGGGCTATGCCAACCCGATGATCACGCGCGGATCGCAATGGTTTGCCGATGCCTGCGCCGATGCGGGCATCGATGGCGTGATCTGCGTCGACATCCCGAGCGAGGAAGACCCCGAACTGGGCCCGGCGCTGCGCGCGCATGGCATCGCGCCGATCCGCCTCGCCACCCCCACCACCGATGCCGCGCGTCTTCCGACCGTGCTCGAAGGCTCGGGCGGGTTCCTCTATTACGTTTCCGTCGCCGGGATCACCGGCAAGCAGTCGGCCGCGCTCGCCTCGATCGAGGACGCGGTCGCCCGCATCAAGCAAACCGCCACGATCCCCGTGGCCGTGGGCTTCGGCGTGCGCACCCCCGAGCAGGCGGGCGGCATTGCCGCCGTGGCCGACGGGGTTGTCGTCGGCTCGGCCCTGGTCGATCTCGTGGCACAGCATGGCGCCGATGCCGCCGGCCCGGTGCGCGATCTTACCGCCGCCCTGAGCGCCGCCGTCCACGCCGCCCGAAAGGAACTGGCATGAGCTGGATCAACCGCGTTCGCAACGCACTTCCGTTTACCCCCAAGCGCGACACGCCCGACAACCTGTGGATCAAGTGCCCTTCGTGCAGCGAGATGCTGTTCACCAAGGACTATGAGGACAACCAGTCGGTCTGCCCGCGCTGCGACCACCATGGCCGCATCGGCGCCGATGCACGCCTTGCCCAGCTGATGGATCCGGGCTTCACCCTGCTGCCCGCGCCCAAGGTCAAGGAAGACCCGCTCAAGTTCCGCGACACCAAGAAGTACGTGGACCGCCTCAAGGCCGCCCGCGCGGCCAATCCGCACCCCGATGCGCTGACCACGGCCGTGGGCCGGGTCGAGGGCAAGAAGGCGGTCGTGGGCGTGCAGGACTTTTCGTTCATGGGCGGCTCGATGGGCATGGCCGTGGGCAATGCCTTCGTCGCCGGGACCGAGCGCGCGATCCGCGAGAAGTGCCCTTACGTGATCGTGACGGCCGCTGGCGGCGCGCGCATGCAGGAAGGCATCCTCTCGCTGATGCAGATGCCGCGCACGACCGTGGCGATCAGCCGCCTTCACGCCGCGGGCCTGCCCTATATCGTGATCATCACCGACCCGACCACGGGCGGGGTGACGGCCAGCTATGCCATGCTGGGCGACGTGCAGATTTCCGAACCGGGCGCGCTCATCGGCTTTGCCGGGCAGCGCGTGATTCAGGAGACCATTCGCGAGCAGCTCCCCGAAGGGTTCCAGCGCGCCGAATATCTCCACGCCCACGGCATGATCGACATGGTCGTCCATCGTCACCAGCTTCGCGCCAATCTGGCCGAAGTGATCGACTACCTGATGGCCGCCAAGGCCGCCTGAGCCTTTTCAGAACCGACCAGACCAGAACCGCCGCCCCGGCAAGGGCGGCGGCAGGAGTGACCCCGCATGAAGGACTTCGCGATTTCCGAAGATCCCGCCGTGCAGGCCCAGCTCGACCGCCTCGGCGCGCTCTCGCTCCCGCAAGGGCGGCTCGGGCTCGACACCGTGCGCGAGCTGTGCCGCCGTCTGGGCAATCCGCAAGACAGGCTGCCCCCGGTGTTCCATGTTGCGGGCACCAACGGCAAGGGTTCGACCTGCACCTACTTGCGCTTCATGCTCGAAGCGCAGGGGCTGAAGGTCCATACCGCGACCAAACCGCATCTGGTCCGCTACAACGAGCGTATCCGCCTCGCCGGTGAACTGATCAGCGATGGCCTGCTCGCCGACCTGCTGAAGGAAGCGCTCGACGCCGCCTCGAACCCGGATCTGGGCCCCGATCTGGAGCCCAGCTTCTTCGAGGTCACCACCGCCGCGCTGTTCCTCGCCTTTGCGCGGGTGCCTGCCGATGTCTGCGTGATCGAAACCGGCCTTGGCGGGCGGCTCGACGCGACCAACATTCTGGCCGCCAGTGCCTGTTCGGGCCTCGCCACGCTGGGCCTCGATCACGAGGCGTTCCTGCTCTCGCCCGATCCGGCCCTTCCGCAAGAGCCCCTCGCGCGGATCGCCTTTGAAAAAGCCAGCATCGCCAAGCCGGGCTGCCCGCTGGTCACGCTGTCCTATCCCGCCCTCGCCATGGAAACCGTCCGCGCGACCGCGCAGGCCCACGAGGCCCCGCTTTTCGCGCGCGGCCAAGCCTGGGATGCGCGCATTGATGACGCGATCCACTACTACGACGCGCGTGGCACGCTGATGCTCCCCCTGCCCACGCTGGCCGGAACCCATCAGGCCGAAAATGCCGCTCTGGCCGTCGCCATGCTGCGCCACCAGAGCGCGGTGGCCATCACGCCAGAGGCCATGGCCGCCGGTATCCGCGCCGCGCGCTGGCCCGCGCGCCTGCAACGGCTGGGAGAAGGCCCGCTGACCGCGCGGGTTCCGGGCCGCACCGTCTGGCTTGATGGCGGACACAATCCCGATGCGGGCCTGGCCATCGCCCGCCATCTGGCCGCCCAGCCGCCGGTCCATGTGATCATCGGCATGCTCGCCAACAAGGACCCGAGCGCCATCCTCGGGCCGCTGGGAACCCATGCGCTGTCGATCTCGGTCGTCCCCGCGCCGGGCCACGATGCCCACCGCCCGGAAGACCTCGCCGCCCACAGCGCCCTGCCCGTGCGCAGCTTTGCCGATGTGGACCAGGCGCTGGCCGCGCTTCCGACACAAGGCGACGTGCTGATCGTCGGCTCGCTCTATCTCGCGGGCGATGTCCTGCGCCGCAACGGCGAAGTCCCCGACTAAGAGTCTGATTCGAAATTCGCCGAAGAGGCGAATTTCGGTTCGGCACCGGCCCGCTCCCCCACCCGACCTCCCATAGGGTACTATCGTTGGGAGG
>DQVI01000216.1 GCA_015661825.1 Novosphingobium capsulatum | reverse complement strand
GTGGCCGACTTGCGCTTCGTCAAGCCGCTCGACGACGACCTGATCCGCCGCCTGATCGCCACCCACGAAGTGGTGGTCACCATCGAGGAAGGCTCGATCGGCGGCCTTGGCGCCCATGTGCTGACGATGGCCAGCGACGAGGGGCTGACCGACACCGGCCTCAAGATCCGCACGATGCGCCTGCCCGATACCTTCCAGGACCACGACAAGCCCGACGCCCAGTACGACGAGGCCGGCCTCAACGCCCCGCATATCGTCGACACCGTGCTCAAGGCCCTGCGCCACAACAGCGCCGGGATCGAGGACGGCCTGCTCGCGCTCGGTACGGCGGTGTAATGATGGCGCGCGCGCGTTGGGCCGCAGCCGCCCTCATGCTGGTGCCGGTGGCGCTCGGAGGCGGTCTGGCCGCGCGCGCGGCCAGTGGCCACAGTGTCACCGTGATTGTCACCAATGTCCGCAACAACGCGGGCCACGTCCATATCGACGTGTGCCCGCAAGGCTTGTTCCTCAAGGACAATTGCCCGTACATGGCCGATGCCCCGGCCCATGCGGGGACGACCCGCGTCGTCGTGAACGGCGTGCCTGCGGGCGACTATGGCATCCAGGCCACCCACGACGAGAACGACAACCACAAGGTTGACCGCAATTTCCTGGGCATGCCCAAGGAAGGCATCGGGTTCTCGCGCGATGCGCCGATCCATCTTTCGCCGCCAAGCTGGAAGGACGCGGTGATTTCCGTGCGTGGCGACGCAAGCTTTTCGCTGCGCATGCGCTACATGCTGGGCAAGTCGGGGCCGGATCAGCGATGAGCGAAAAGGGGGGCTCATCAACATCCCGCATGGCCGGGCTTCATCTGGTGGCGCGGCTGGTCGCGCTGGCCACTGGCGCGCCGCGCCGGGTCTTCGGGTTTGCGCTGCTGCTCACGCTCGCCGCGCTGGCGGTGGTGGCCACCCGCTTCGACATGAGCACGGACACCTCGTCGCTCATTTCGCCCACGGTGCCGTGGCGCCAGCACGAACAGGCCTTTGACGCGGCCTTTCCGCAATTGCGCGATTCGATGCTGGTGGTGATCGACGGGGAAACCCCCGAGCTGGCCGAGGACGCGGCGATCCGCCTGTCCGATGCGCTGGCTCATGATGCCGCCCATGTGCGCAATGTGCGCCGGCCTGATGGCGGGGACTTCTTCAATCGCGAAGGGCTGCTGTTCGGCTCCGATCAGGACGTGCGCGATGCGACCGCCGCGATGGTCAAGGCCCAGCCGCTGCTCGGGCCGCTGGCCGCCGATCCGAGCCTGACGGGCGTCGCCGGGGCCTTTTCGGCGATGCTCGACGGGGTCGACAATGGGTCGGCCAGCCTTTCCGATTTTGCCAGGCCGATGCAATCGCTGGCCAGTTCGGTCGATGCGCGGCTTGCGGGCAAGCCCGCCACGTTCTCGTGGCAGAATCTGCTGGCGGCCAGTGGCACGAGCGGCAGCGATGGCGCGCTGGCCGCGCCCAAGCGGCGCCTGCTGCTGGTGCGCCCGGTGCTCGACTTTGCCGCGCTCACCCCCGGCAGCGCGGCGGGCGAGGCCATTCTGGCGACGGCAGGCAAGCTGGGCATCGATTCTGCCCACGGCGTGCGCGTGCGCCTGACCGGCGACGTGCCGCTGGCCGATCAGGATTTCGCCTCGCTTCAGGAAAACATCGGCCTTGTCGGGGCGATCATGGTCGCGGCCATGCTGCTCACGCTGTGGCTGGCCACGCGTTCGGTGCGGATGGTCGGCGCGATCATGGGCACGATCATTCTGGGCCTGCTGGTCACGCTGGCGCTCGGGCTGCTGGCGGTCGGGCGGCTCAACCTGATCTCGATTGCCTTCATTCCGCTGTTTGTCGGGCTGGGGGTCGATTTCGGCATCCAGATCTGCGTGCGCTTTGCCGCCGAGCGGATTCGCAAGCCGGGCGCATACGGCGCCCCCGATGTGCGGCAGGCCCTTTCGGCGGCGGCGCAGGCGCTCAGTGCGCCGCTGACGCTGGCGGCCGGGGCCATCGTGCTCGGTTTTGCCGCGTTCCTGCCCACGGCCTATGTCGGCATTGCCGAACTGGGCGTGATTTCGGCCATCGGCATGGTCGTGGCGCTGCTGTTCAGTGTGACGGTGCTGCCCGCCGTGCTGGTCCTGCTCGATCCGCCTGTGCGCGATCTGGGCGAGGAAGGCGGGATCGTCGCGCTCGCCCCGCTCGACCGGCTGCTGGTGCGCCACCGCAAGGCCGTGCTGGGCAGTTTCGTGGTGGCGATGGTGATCAGCATCGCGCTGCTGCCGCTCGTGCGGTTCGACTTCAACCCGATGGACATGCGCGACCCTGAGGCCGAGGCGATGCAGACCCTCGCCGACCTCACCCGCGATCCCGACCGCACGCCCGACACGATCAGCGTGCTGGCCCATGGCCGGGCGCAGGCGCAAGACCTCGTCGCGCGGCTTGCAAAGCTGCCCGAGGCGCGCCGCGTGCTGTGGATCGACAGCTTCGTGCCCGAGGACCAGCAGGGCAAACTTGCCACGATTGCCGATGCGCAGGGTGTCCTCGATTTCACGCTCAACCCGTTCACGGTCGCCCCGGCCGCAGACGATGCCGCGCTGGTCGCCACGCTGGCCACGCTCGGGCAGCGGCTGGAGGCCGAGGCGGCCGCGCATCC
>DQVI01000193.1 GCA_015661825.1 Novosphingobium capsulatum | reverse complement strand
CTGCGCCGCGCCGTCCGCCCCGAATGGGAAGCCCTGCTCGCCCGCCGCACCGGCCGCGCGCTCCACTGGCAGCTCGACGAGGCGCTGGCCCCCACCGCCGGTTTCGCCCAGACGGTCACCGCGAGGCCCTGATACCATAAGGCCCTGACATCATGACGACATCCACCACACCGCCCCCTTCCCCGGTCAAGCGCTGCCCGATCTGCTCCAAGCCGCGCGTCGAAGCCCACGCCCCGTTCTGCTCGGCCCGCTGCCGCGACCGCGACCTGATGCGCTGGCTCGACGATGGCTATGCCCTCCCCGGCCGCGCCGTCGACGCCGAAGACGAAGCCCCGGACTGATCCGCCAACACGCCCTCCGCCACGCCATCTTTCCGCCCCCGAGTTTCCGCCATGGTGTCACGCTGTGGAAAAATAGATGAAACGGGGGGCTGGACAAGCCCCGTCCACACCGCCATAGGGCGCTTCACCAAACGCCGGATGCTCTCCACCGAGACGCTCCGACCGGATGCCTGGGTAGCTCAGTTGGTAGAGCACGTGACTGAAAATCACGGTGTCGGCGGTTCGATTCCGTCCCCAGGCACCACTTTCCACACCGACATCGCCGATACAAAGCAAACGCGCTGACCGTGGCGCGCGCGTGCTCTGCCTGAACCCCGTCGCAAGGGAGCTGGCAACAAAGAAAGCCGGTGGAGCCCCGTTTCGGAACGCCACCGGTCCTAAGCTTAGCTGCTCTCAGGGTTCGATGCGGGTGCCCAGCAGGGTCAGGAACTGGGCGATCCACGCCGGGTGCGCGGGCCAGGCCGGGCCGGTCACGAAAGGACCATCGGTCACCGCGCCGTCCATCGGCAGGGTCGCATAGTCGGCCCCGGCCAGGATCACTTCGGCGCGGCAGGCCGGATAGGCCGAGATTTTGCGCCCTGCGATGACCCCGGCTGCGGCCAGAAGCTGCGGGCCGTGGCAGACCGCCGCGATCGGCTTGCCCGCTGCGGCAAATGCGCGCACGAGGTCGAGCACGCTGGCGTCGGTGCCAAGCTGTTCGGGCGCGCGGCCACCGGGGATCAGCAGGGCGTCGTAATCAGCCTCTTTCACGTCGGCATAGGCGGCGTTGAGCGTGAAGTTGTGGCCACGCTTTTCGGTGTAGGTCTGGTGCCCCTCGAAATCGTGGATGGCCGTGGCGATCTGGTCGCCCGCCGCCTTGCCCGGCGACACGGCATGGACCGTGTGGCCAACCATCGTGAGCATCTGGAAGGGCACCATGATCTCGTAATCCTCGACGAAATCACCGGCGAGGAGAAGAATGCGTTTTGCAGCCATGATCCTGATCCTGTTGTTCTGGAAAACCGTATGCAGGAGGGGGCAAGAGCCCCCTCCCTGATCTTGTTTCGTACGCCCGCTCTTATTTCGCACCCGGCGGGTTGGCGATGAAAGCGGGCCCTTTGGCCTCGTCGGCAAAGCGCCAGGCCGAGAGGTACGACACCTGAAGGATGCGCGTCATCTTGGCATAGTCGATCTTGTCGGCGGTGTCGGTGGTGTGGTGATAGTCCGGGTGGAAGCCGGTGAAGAACCAGAACGCCGGAATGTCATGCAGCACGAACGGGAACTGATCGCTGCGGAAGAACACGTTGAGCGCGTTCTCGTGGTCGAAGCGATCGTCGAGGGTGAGGCCCACCGAGCGGTTGGCCTCGTGGACCGTGCGGCTGAAATCGGGGCTGTAGTTGGCGCCGATCAGGTTCAGGCGGTTGGTCGTGTCGGCGGGAATCTCGATCAGCCCGGTGGTCTGTTCGCTGGGCGCCTCGTCGCGGCCGATCATGTCGAAGTTGATCATCGCGCGGGTCGTGGCGAGTGGACGCAGCGGATGAGCGGCCATGTAGTAGGCGCCCAGCAGCCCGCGTTCCTCGGCGGCGAAGACACTGAACAGGATCGAGCGGCGCGGGGCCTTGAGGCCCGCCGCGCCATTGGCGGTAAAGGCGCGGGCCAGTTCGACCACGCCGACCGTGCCCGAACCGTTGTCGTCGGCGCCGTGCCAGATTTCAGGGCCGTTCGAGCCATCGTGGTCGTGATGGGCGCTCACGATCACCGTCTCGGCGCTCAGCGCCGGGTCGGAACCGGGCAGCAGGCCGACCACGTTCCAGCTGATCCCGCGCTTGCGCACGGTGTTTTCGAGGTGAAGGCTCACGCTCTCGCCCGCCACCACGCGGCCCTGGGGCGAAAGATCCTTGTCGATGGCCGCCTGGAGCGCCTTGGGGCTGGCGCCCGCACCGGCCAGAAGCTGCGCGCCCACGCCATCGTCGACAGTGACGACCGGGATGTGCAGTTCATCGTCGACCAGCGTCTGGACCGGCAGGCCGGGCACGCGGCGCGCGCTGCCGCCGATGCGCTGCTGGCGGTCGAAGTTCGAGGGGTGCTTGCGATTGGGCTCGGCCACCACGACGAGAGCCAGCGCGCCATGGGCCTGCGCGTTGAGCGCCTTGACGCGATTGGTCGCATAGCGGGTGTTGCCGGTGCCGCCAAAGCGCGAGGCCGGGTCGTTTTCCTGCGGCTCGTGCTCGAAGACCAGCACGATCTTGCCGCGCACGTCGAGGCCCTTGTAATCGTCGTAGCCCAACCCCGGAGCAGTGATGCCATAGCCGGCGAAGGCGAGCGGCGCGGTCAGGTCGATGTCGTCGCGATAGCCGCCGAGCAGGTGGGGCGCCTTCCAGCTCTGGCTGCCCTTCCCGCTCTTGAGCGTCAGGACATTGGCCGCGCTGTTCGGGCGATATTCGACCAGCGGGACGCTCTGGAGGTAGCTGGGCTTGCCATCGGCATCGCGCGCGGCGGGCACGAGACCGGCCTTGGCGAATTCGGCTGCAATCCATTGCACGCTGGCATCGTCGCCGGGCGCGAGCGACATGCGCCCTTCGAGCCCGTCGGACGCCAGAAAGCCGAGATCGGCACGCAAGTCGGCTTCGTGGATGCGATCAAAACCGGGCTTCTGCGCGGGCGCGACGGGCACGAGAGCCTCGCCCCCCGCATGCGCGTCCTGCGCGAGAGCCCCGCAGGGCGCCGTCGTGGCTGCCGCAAGGCCGACGAGTAAACCAAGCCCAAGCTTCTTCACATTGATATTCCTCTGGTTCCGTGCGCGATGCACCGGGGGGCATCCTAGAGCGTTTTCAAGCCGGGTGGAAACACCCAGCGGCTCGGAAAACGCGGCCAACCTAAAAGGCAGGGTCAAGCGCGCTGTCCAACCCGGGAACCGGCAATTTTCACAGGGCCGCCGGAATTTCGCCATAAGTTGCATGAAATGCAATTGTGAATCCGCTCTTCGCATTTGCAACGACTCGGTCAATAACCCATTTGGAGCGGGCCTTTCAGGCATCCTCTCCCAAACTTTCCAGGGCCGGTCATCTGACCGGCCTTTTTTTTCGCCCGCATTCCCGGCCCGTCCGTGGTGGATTTGCGCCAGAGTGAAATCGGGCCCGCCAAACGGAAAAAGGCGGAGCTTTCGCCCCGCCTTCTGCCCACATGGGTTCCCCCGTCGATCACTTGCACAGGGCGCACCTGATACAGGGCCCTCAGAACACCCTGGCGATCTCGTAGAACAGCGCGCCGACGAAGGCCGAAGCCGGGATCGTCACCAGCCAGGCCACGACCACGCGCTGGGCCACGCTCCAGCGCACCGCCGAGGCCCGCCGCGCCGCGCCCACGCCCACCACGCAGCCGGTGATGGTATGCGTGGTCGAGACCGGGATACCGAAGGCACTGGCCGCGAACAGCATGATCGAGCCGCCCGCCGAGGCGCAGAAGCCCTGGTGGTGCGACAGCTTGGTGATCCGGCTGCCCATCGTCTCGATGATCTTCCAGCCGCCCGAAAGCGTGCCCAGGCCCATCGCCACATAGCACGAGATCACGACCCAGCCGGGCACATGGAACGCGCCGCCCAGCAGCCCTTGCGAATAGAGCAGGACCGAGATGATCCCCATCGTCTTCTGCGCATCGTTGGCGCCATGGCCGATGGAATAGGCCGCCGCCGAGACGAGGTGCAGGCGCTTGAAGCTGCCTTCGGCGACTTTGGCCGAGGTCTTGGCGAACATCCACGAGGACAGCAGCATCAGCAGCATCGAGACGACCAGCCCGACCACCGGCGAAAGCACGATGGCCGAGGTCGTCGAGGTGACGCCCTTCCACACGATCGCCCCGGTCCCTGCGTGCATCGTGCCCGCGCCCAGCAGGCCGCCGATCAGCGCATGGCTCGACGAGGAAGGAATGCCGCGCCACCAGGTGATGACGTTCCACGTCATCGCACCCACCAGCGCGCCGAAGATCACCTGCGGGGTGATCACGTCCTTGTCGATGATGCCCTTGCCCACCGTCTCGGCCACTTTCAGGCCGAAGGTGAAGTAGGCGGCAAAGTTGAAGAAGGCGGCGAACAGCACGGCCTGGACCGGCGTGAGCAGACGCGTGGACACCACGGTGGCAATCGAATTTGCCGAATCGTGGAGCCCGTTGATGAAGTCGAACGCCAGAGCCATGATCACCAGCGCGATGATCAGGGGCAGCGCCACGGCTACATGGTTCATGACAGAATAGTCCCTCAGGAGCCGGTCAGGCCTGATCTGATCAGGCCCGACCAATCAGGCCCAACCGATCAAGCCCAACCGATCAAGCGTGGTCGATGACCAGCCCGTCGATCTCGTTGGCGACATCCTCGAAGCGGTCGACCACCTTTTCGAGGTGGCTGTAGATCTCGCGGGCGATGAAGAAGCGCATCGGGGCAGCCTCGGCATGGGTCTTGAATGCCTTGGTGAGGCCCGCGTCGTGGATCTCGTCGGCCTTGCCTTCGAGACGCACGAGGCGCTCGGTCAGCTCGTGCAGGCGCGCGGCATTGGCGTGGATCGAACGCAGCAGCGGCAGCGCTTCGGCGATCAGGCGCGCGCAATCGACGATGATCGCGGCCATGTCGCTCATTTCCTGCTCGAAGCTGGTCACTTCGTAGAGGGCGATGGCGCGCGCGGTCTGGTGCATCTGGTCGATCGAGTCGTCCATCGCACTGATCAGCGAGGTGATCGCCCCGCGGTCGAACGGGGTAAGGAACGTGCGGCGCACGGTCACCAGCACCTCGCGGGTGATGGCATCGGCATCGTGCTCGCGCTCGGCCACTTCGCGGATGTGGTCGGCCATGCCCGGCCCGCCCTGAAGCAGGCGGGCAAGGGCCCCGCTGCCTGCGATCAGCGTTTGCCCATGCGCCTCGAACAACTCGAAGAAGTTGCCCTGGCGCGGCAACAGGTTCTGGAACCAGTGAAACATGCCCAGTCTTTCTTTCACGCTGCCCAGACGGCGGATCAGCGGTGCGGTGGTCGCCAGAGCCCGGAATTCCGTGGCCCTGAAGCTGCGAATCAATGCCTGAAGGTCCGGCTCGTCGACCGCTTCGGCGGCGGCGGCAAGCGAAAACCACTGGCGTGTGCGTTGCTCGCCCTCGGCCCAGCGCGGCAGTTCCTCGGTCACGGCCAGGGGAAAGACCTGGACCTGGACCATGACCGCCGCGCCCGAGCGCAAGGTCTTGCGATATTCATACCGGCCCAGCGCGGCGGGGCAAATCGCCCCGATCACGCCGGCCTCTTCCTCGGCCTCGCGGGCGGCAGCGGCGTGCGCGGCCTCGCCCTTGCCCGAATTGCCCTTGGGGATCACCCAGCGGCCAGTCCCGCGCGAGGTGACGAGAAGGACTTCGATCGGTGCGGTAAGGCCGTCACCAATGGTGCGATAGGGCAAGGCGGCAATCTGACGAACGGGACCAACTCCGGCTGCAAGGTTCTCTCGCGCGCTAGAGGGTGAGCGGGCGCATCGTCAAGAATCGGTCATGTGCCGGGGTGTAAAACCGCATGATTGCTCCTTCCGGCCGCCGATCCCCGGACGCCGCCCCGGCGCCGGAGCGTCCGCGACCCCTTCCTGCGCTCTCCAACATCAAAATGTTGCACTTTCATGGCCTTTCGATCGCGCTGCTGCCTTTTGCGCAAGACCGTCCTATGATGGCACGATGCGGGTACTGATCGTCGAGGACAATGAACGGCTGGCAGGGCTGGTGGGCGAGGCGCTGACGCGCGCGGGGATCGTGTGCGACCTGGCCCCCACGCTGGAAGCCGCCGACGCAGCGCTGGCCTGTGCCGACTTCGATTCGCTGCTGCTCGACCTGGGGCTTCCCGATGGCGACGGGCGGGCCTGGCTGGAGCGGCGCCGGGCGGGCGGTTTTGCCCTGCCCGTGCTCGTGCTCACCGCGCGCGGCGCGCTCGACGACCGGATCGGCGGGCTCGATGCGGGCGCCGACGACTATCTGGTCAAGCCTGCCGAACCGGCCGAAATCGCCGCCCGCCTGCGCGCGCTGCTGCGCCGTCCGGGCCCGCGCGCCAACCCGGTGATCGAGGTCGGCCCCTTGCGCTTCGACACCGGTGCCCGGCAGGCCAGCGTGAGCGGAGACCGCGTTGATCTCACCCGGCGCGAGGCGGACCTGCTCGAAGTGCTGATGCGCGGGGCGGGCAGTGTCGTGCGGCGCAGCCAGATCGAGAACGCGCTCTACAATTTCGACGAGCCGGTCTCGCCCAATGCGGTCGATGCCGCTGTCTCGCGCCTGCGCCGCAGGCTGGAGGACAAGGGGCTGGGCGCCATGCTCCACACCATCCGCGGGCTGGGCTACCTGCTCGAAGATCGCAAGTCGTGAAGGGAGGCTCCATCCGCCTGCGCCTGTCGGTGGGGCTGGGGTTTATCTGCGTCTTTGCGGTGGCCACGCTCGTCTTCGCGCTGTTCTGGGAATATGACATCACCCCCGAAGACCTGACCGGGCCCGATACCAGCGTGGCCTGGCGCGAGATGCGCGACCATGTGATGCTGCCGATCCTGGTGGTGATCATGCCCACGCTGCTGGCCACCAGCCTGGTGATCAACCGCGCGCTGCGCCCGCTGGCCCACACCGCCCGCACGATCACCACCGCGCCCGCCCAGCGCGGGGTGCGCCTGCCGGTCGGGGAACTGCCGGTCGAAGTCGCGCCTTTCGTCGAATCCATCAACCAGCTGCTCGCCCGGCTCGACGCCGCCGCCGCCCGGCACGAGGCCTTCGCCGCCGATGTCGCCCACGAATTGCGCACCCCGCTGGCGATCATGGCCATGCACCTCGACGATCCCCAGCCGCTCGACCGCGACCACTTGCGTCACGAGATCGCCGCGATGAACCGGCTGGTCGAACAATTGCTGCTGCTCGCCCAGATCGAGGCCGAGGCCGATACCCCCCAGCGCCCCACCGCCTTTTCACTGGCGGGCGTGGCCGAGGATGTCGTCGTGCGGCTCGCCCCGCAAGTGATCGCCGCCGGGCGCCAGATCGAACTGATGGACAGCCCGGAGAACCCCTCCCCCCTCACCGGACACCAGATCGTCGGCCATCGCGAAGCCGTCGCCGCCGCCTTGCGCAACCTTGTCGAAAACGCCGTGCGCGTCACCCCGCCCGGCGGCCTCGTGCGGGTTTCGGCAGGGCCGGGCCCCTGCCTGCGCGTGGCCGACGAGGGGCCGGGCCTTTCCGGCGAGGCGCTGGTCCGGCTCACCCGCCGCAATGCCCGCGCCGACCATGCCAGCCGCGAGGGCGCGGGGCTGGGCCTGAGCATCGTCGAGCGGATCATGGCCGCCCACGGCGGCGCGCTGGCCACCGACCAACCGGCCCGCACGCTGATCCTGCGCTTTCCCGAACCTGTCGCGCCCGGAACTGCGAACCTTCCTCAGTAATGTCGTAAAGTGCCGTTGGCACTTGTCCGGGCAAACCCTGTCGGCCAAACCTGCCTGCCAGCCCCGTCTGCCAGCCCCCGTCTGCCAACCCTGTCAGACTGTCGTCAGGCCGGTGCTCTAGCGGGGCAGAATGCAGATGAAGACGATTCTCGCAGCAGGTGGTGCCCTTGTTCTGGCTGGAGGCGGCTGGTGGTTGCTGGCCCCGCACGGACAGGCGCCCACGGCATCCGAAGCCCCCGATGCCGTCGGGGCCGCAGCGGTTCGCCCCGATGGCCTGCTGCTGGTCGCCCCGGCCAAGGCCCGCGCGCTGGGCATCGCCACCGCGCCCGCCCAGCCCGCCAGCGAGGTTCCCCTCGCCGATCTGCCCGTCACCATCGCCCCGCCGCCCAATGCCCGCGTGGCTGTCGCCGCGACCCTGCCCGGCACGGTGCTGCGCACGCTCGTCGTGGAGGGTGACACTGTGGCACGCGGGCAGGCACTGGCCGTCGTCGCCAGCCGCGACGTGATGACCCTGTCGGCCGATCTGGCGCGCGCCAATGCCCGCGCCGGGGTCGCCCGGTCGAGCGCGGCGCGCCTCAACCAGCTTTCGCGCGAGGGAATCATCGCCGGGGCCCGCGCCGACGAGGCCCGCGCCCTTGCCGCCGAAGCCGGGGCCGATGTCGCCGAGAAATCGCGCATCCTCCGCCTCGTCGGCAGCAACCGGGGCGGGGGCACCTACACGCTCACCGCCCCCATCGCGGGCCGCGTGACCAAGGCCGACATTCAGGCCGGCATGCCGCTCGACGGCACGAGTGCGCCTTTCGTCATCGATGCGGCGGGCCGCTACGAGGCAACCGGACAAGTGCCCGAGCGCCTGATCGGCCAGATCCGCCCCGGCATGACGGTCCGTTTGGGCCAGAATACCGGGAGTCAGGGTGCCGAAGCCGTGCGCGGCACGGTCACTGCGGTCGGCAATGCCATCGATCCGGCCACCCGCTCGGCCATGCTCAAGGCCCAGTTGCCCGCCAGCCCGGGCCTCGTTGCGGGCCGGGTCGACACCATCACCGTCTGGGGCCCGGCTACGACCAGCGCCGGGTCCGGCGCCAATACCGGCGCCAATACCGGCGGGGCCATCACCGTTCCCGAGGCCGCGGTCACCACGCTGGGCGCCGATGACGTGGTCTTCGTGGCCAACCCGCGCGGCTATGTCCGGCGCATCGTCCACCGGCTGGGTGCCGCCGACGGGCAGGTCGTCGTGACCGGCGCGCTCAAGGCGGGCGATGCCGTCGTGGTCCATGGCACAGCGGCGCTCAAGGCGCTGGCCCAGGGCAACTGAGGGGCGCCCGGCAATGTTGCGCAAGCTGGTCACCCTTTCGCTGTCCTACCGGCTCGTCGTGCTCGGGCTTGCGCTGGCCGTGGCGGTGCTGGGCACCTGGGCCTTCCTCGGCCTGCCGGTCGATGCCTATCCCAATATCGCCCAGACCCAGGTCAAGATGATCCTCAAGGCGCCGGGGATGACGCCCGAGGAAGTCGAAAGCCGGGTCATCGCCCCGATCGAAACCGAAATGCTCGGCATTCCGGGGCAGGCCGTGCTGCGCTCGTCGGCCAAATATGCGATTGCCGACATCACCATCGACTTTACCGACGGCACCGACATCTACTGGGCCCGCCAGCAGGTGGCCGAGCGATTGTCCGGGGTCATGGCCAATCTGCCCGCCTCGGTCTCGGGCGGCATGGCGCCGATCTCGACCCCGCTGTCCGATGTCTACATGTTCACCATCGAGGGGCCGCTCTCGCTCCAGCAGAAGCGCGAACTGCTCGACTGGACGATCCGCCCGGCCCTGCGCACGGTGCCCGGCGTCGCCGATGTCAACGCGCTGGGCGGCTATGTCCGCACCTATGAAGTGCGCCCCGATCCCACGGCGCTGGCCGCCGCGCACTTGTCCATCGGCGACATCAAGGCCGCCATCGAGAGCGGCAACCGCAACGATGGCGCCGGGCGCCTCGTCAGCGGCGAGGAAACCCTGATCGTGCGCACAGTCGGCGCGATCCAGACCAATGCCGACCTTGGCGCGCTGGTGATCGCCAGCCGCGCCGGGCCGAGCGGCGACCCGCGCGTCGTGCGGCTGGCCGACGTGGCGAGCGTAAGCACCGGCAGCCTCACCCGCTATGGCGCGGTCTCGCGCAATGGCGGAAGCGAGGTCGTCGAGGGCCTCGTGATCGCCCTGCGCGGCGCCGACGCGCAAAAGGTCGTCGCGGGCGTCAAGGCGCGGGTCGAGGAATTGCAGCACGCGCTTCCCGCCGGAACCTCGATCCATGCGTTCTACGACCGCTCCGATCTGGTCGGTCGCGCGGTCGGCACGGTCGAGGAAGCCCTGCTCGAAGCCACGGTGCTGGTCATCGTACTGCTGGTGGTCTTTCTGGGCGACTGGCGCGCGGCGGCCATCGTGGCGGCCACGCTGCCCATGGCCGCGCTGATCACGTTCCTGTTCATGCACCTGTTCGGGCTGACCGCCAACCTGATGAGCCTGGGCGGCCTTGCCATCGCCATCGGCATGCTCGTCGATGGCGCGGTCGTCGTCGTCGAGAATGTCGTCGAGCGGCTGAGTCAGACGGGACGCCAGACGGGGCAGGGCGACAAGGAGGCGCTCCCCCGCCTCAACCTCGTGCTGCGCGCGACGAGCGACGTGATCGTGCCGGTCTCGGCGGGCATCGTGATCATCGCGCTGGTGTTCCTGCCGCTGCTCTCGCTTCAGGGCCTCGAAGGCAAGCTCTTTGCGCCGGTCGCGCTCACCATCGTCTTTGCGCTGGCCGGGTCGCTGCTGCTCGCGCTCACGCTGGTGCCCGTGCTGGCCTCGTTCGGCCTCAAGCAGGGCCATGATCACGAACCGCCGGTCATGCGCTGGCTCGCCCCGCGCTATCGCCGCCTGCTGGCCGGGGCCTTTGAACGCAAGACCATGGTCTATGGCGTGGCGGGCCTCGGCCTCGTGCTGGCGGGCCTTGCCTATGGCGCGGTGGGCAAGACCTTCATGCCCACGATGGACGAAGGCTCGGTCATCGTGCAGCTCACCAAGCTGCCCACGATCAACCTCGACCAGTCGCTGGCCATCGACCGCGCGGTCGAACGCGCGATCAAGACCGTTCCCGAAGTCGATCAGGCCATCGCCCGCACCGGCTCGGACGAAATCGGCCTCGATCCCATGGGCCTCAACGAGACGGACACTTTCGTCGTGCTCAAGCCCCAGTCGGAATGGCGCGGCGACAAGGACTTCGTGGTCGAGCAGATCCGCCACGCCGTCGATGGCCTGCCCGGCGTGCAGACCTCGTTCACCCAGCCCATCGAGATGCGCGTGTCCGAAATGCTCACCGGCGCGCGCGGCGACCTCGCGGTCAAGATCTTCGGCCCCGACACGCGCGTTCTGGCCGATCTGGCCGGGCGCATCCAGAAGACCCTGCGCGGCGTGCGCGGCGCCTCCGAAGTGCTGACCGTGGCCAATGACAATGTCGACTATCTCCAGCTCGACGTCGACCGTGTCGCCGCCGGACGGCTGGGCATGCCCGTCGACCAGCTCGAAGACACCCTGCGCGCCGCGGTCGAAGGGATGCCTGCGGGCATCGTCGCGGAAGGCCAGCGCCGCATCCCCATCGTGATCCGCGGACAGGACGCCCTGCGCGACGACCCCACCCGCTTTGCCGACATGCAGATGGTCACCCCCTCGGGCGTGGTCGCCCGCGTGGCCGACATGGCCCATGTCTCGCGCCGTCAGGGCCCGGTCAAGCTCGACCACGAGAACGCCTCGCGCTTCGCCCTCGTCCAGGCTTTCGTGGGCGGGCGCGATCTGGTCGGCTTCGTCGACGAGGCCAAGGCGCAAGTCGCCGCCAAGGTGCCGCTGCCGACCGGCTATCGCATCGTCTGGGGCGGGCAGTTCGAGAACCAGCAGCGCGCCGCCGCGCGGCTGATGCTGGTGATCCCGGTGGCGCTGCTGCTGATCTTCGGGGTGCTGCTGGTCACCTTGCGCTCGCTGCGCGCTGCGGGGCTGATCGTCGCCAACATTCCCTTCGCGATGGTTGGCGGGGTGATCTCGCTGTGGGCTTCGGGCCAATACCTGTCGGTGCCGGCCTCGGTCGGGTTCATCGCGCTGCTGGGCATCGCGGTGCTCAACGGCCTCGTGCTGGTGGCCTATTTCCGCCAGTTGCGCGAGGAAGGCCTGCCGATGGAACACGTCGTGCGCGTGGGGGCCGAGCGCCGCCTGCGCCCGGTGCTGATGACCGCGAGCATCACCGCCTTCGGCCTCGTGCCGCTGCTGTTTGCCACCGGGCCCGGCTCGGAAATCCAGAAGCCGCTGGCCATCGTGGTGATCGGTGGCCTCGTCACCTCGACCCTGCTCACGCTGATCCTCCTGCCGATCCTGTTCGAGCGGCTGGGCGAGAGCAAGGCCGAGCAGGAAGACCAGACCAACCCGCTGCGGGAGCCTGATCATGCCTGATACCACCGCTCCTGCCCTTCTGGTCAGCTTCGCCTGCGCTCTGGCCGATGCCGAGCCGCTCGCCCTCGCGCTGCGCGAGGCCTGTCCGGGCCCGATCCACTGGCGCGAGGAACGCGTGCTGGGCCACGACTATGGCGATGCGGACACCGGCGAGCTGGTCGAAGGCCTGCTGCGCCGCGCCGTGCTCGACCTGATCGCACCGTCCGACCAGCTGGACCGGCTGGTCGAGACCGCCCGTTCCGCCCGCTGCCGCGCGCCCGTGCGCTGGCATGCGGTTCCCGTTCACAGCCGGGGCAGGATCGCCTGATGCACCCGTTTCGCATGTCCGTTTCGGCGCTGGCCCTCTCGGCGCTGGCCTTTTCCACCTCCGCCCTGGCCGCGCCCGAAATTCCCCCGGCCAACCTCCCGCCCGAGGCTGCCGTCGTCGCCGCGCTCGACAACCACCCGACGGTCGAGGCCGCCGGGGCCCGTGTCGATGCCGCCCGTGCGGCAGCCCGAATGCTCGCCAAGGGCACGCAGGAAGTGACCGTCAACGGCAGCGTCCAGTTTCGCACGGCCTATGACGAGCAGTTTCGCGGCACGAGCAGCAACCAAACCTTTCCCGAATTCGACGGCTCGGTGCAGCGCCCGTTCCGCCTGCCCGGCAAGGGGCGCCTCGACCGCGAGGCCGGGGCCCTGGGCATCGAGGTGGCGCACAACCGCATGGAGGACAGCCGCCATCAGGCCTCGCTGATGCTCGTCCAGCTCTGGTTCGACTGGCTGACCGCAGGCGAACTCCACCGCACCGACATGGCCAATCTGGCCGTGCTCGACCGCGCGCTGGCCGCCGTCACCCGGCGCAAGGCCCTGCGCGATGCGGCCGATCTCGATGTCGACCAGGCCCGCGCCGCGCGCGATGGCGCACAGGGCGCGGCGGCGATGAGCCAGGCCGATGTCGATCAGGCCCGTGTCCTGCTCGCCGCCAACTTCCCCGACCTGCCCCTGCCGGTCGAACCGCCCGCGCTCGGCGACATCCCGACCCCGGCCACCGACCTTGTCACCTTGCGCGATCTGGTGGTCAGCCGCAGCCACGAGATCGGCGCTGCCGACCGCGAGGCCGCACGGCTGGGCACGCTCGCCCGCCGCGCGCAGCGCGACCG
>DQVI01000237.1 GCA_015661825.1 Novosphingobium capsulatum | reverse complement strand
CGGGCTTCGCCGGCAAGGGCCGTCTCGGGCGCGGGGGCGCGGCGCTGCTGGCCGGTTTCGAGGCCTTGCCCGGCCAGCGTCCAGCCGATCGTGCCGTTGCGCAGCGCGAAGATGCGGTTGGGCAGGCCTGCATTGATCAGCGACTGGGTGCCGATGATCGAGCGGGTGCGCCCCGCGCAGTTGACGATGATCGTGGTATCGGGATCGGGGGCGATGGCGCGGGCGCGCAGGACCAGTTCGGCGCCCGGCGTGCTGACCCCGCCCGGAATGCTCATCGTCGCATATTCGTCGAAGCGGCGCGCATCGAGAATGGCGATATCGGCCTTTTCCTCGATCAGCGCGGCAACATCGGGCGCGGGGAGCGAGGGGGTGTGGCGGTGATGCTCGACCAGTTCGCCAAAGGCCTTGGAATAGGAGTTCACGTCCTCGAACAGCTCGTATCCGGCCTCGCGCCAGCCTGAAAGGCCCTCGGCCAGCGCCGAGACGCGGGTGAAGCCGAGATCGGCCAGTATGCCAAGGGCCGGGGCTGTCAGGCCTTCACCGTCATCATAGACGACGATCCGGGTGTCGCGCCGGGGCAGGCGCCATGGAGCCTCGATTTCGAGGCGGCGCAGCGGGATCTGGGCGGCGAACAGCGGGTGGCCGCGTGCAAACGCGGCTTCCTCGCGCAAGTCGATGAGGGCGATCTCCTCGCGGGCGAGAAGGGCGCGGCGGATGTCCTGCGGGGTGGTGGTGCTCATTGGTTGCGCGACCGGTCCCAGAGGTTGGGCACGAGGCTGTTGGCATAGCCCGAGATGAAGCGTTTTGGGGTGCCATCGGGCGCATAAGTCGCGCGATCGACCGCGCCGATGTTGGCGCCATAGACATGGATCGAGATCGAGGGGGCATCGGCCAGAGCATTGCTGACCCGGTGGATGTCGCCCACGCGCGGGCTGACCGCCTCGACTTCGCCGGGATGGAGCAGGTGGGCCGGGCCATCGGCGCGCAGGCTGCCATCGGGGGCGCGGACAAAGCGTTCGGAGCGTTCGGCCCCGCGCAACATGCCGACGAGGCCCCAGACGCGGTGATCGTGGATCGGGGTGCCCTGTCCGGGGCCCCAGACGAACGAGACCACGCTGAAGCGTTCGCGGCTGTCGCAGTGGAGCAGGTATTGCTGGTAGCGGTCCGGGTCGGGCACGGCGAAGGCGGGGGGCAGCCAGTCGTCACTGGATACGAGCTTTTCCAGAAGCTTGGAGCCCGTTTCGAGGATTTCGGCTTCACTGCGCGTGGCCGCCAGCAGTTCAGCCAGACTGGTGACGAAGCCGCGCAGGCGGGCGATGCCGCCAGTGGAGGGCTGAGCGGGGGGCTGATCGGGGGTCGGGGGCACAGGGGCAGGCGCGGGAGCAAGCGTGGCGGTGGTCATGCCGAAATTCCTTGGGCCAGATGTTCGGGGGCCAGATGTCCGGACGCCGGTTCCCTGGGGGCCGGTTGGTCGGAGGCCGGATGCTTGTGGGGGAAGGGGATCACATGGTCGGTGCGCGGCGCATGGCCGCCATGGCCGCCCAGAATGCCGAGCAGCTTGTCCTTCAGGGGCTGGGTAAGCGCGCCGCGCTCGCCACGGGGGATCGTGATCGTCTCCTGCGCGGCGATCCGCCCGCCATCGAGGACGAGGATGCGGTCGGCCAGCGCGATCGCCTCGTCGACATCGTGGGTCACCATCATCACCGCGCAGCCGTGCGCGCGCCAGAGCGCGAGGACGAGTTCGTGCATGCGCAGGCGGGTGAGCGCGTCGAGCGCGGCAAAGGGTTCGTCGAGCAGCAGGAGTTTGGGTTCGCGCACCAGTGCGCGGGCCAGCGCGACGCGCTGGGCCTCGCCGCCCGAGAGCGTGAGCGGCCAGGCGTCGAGCCGGTGGCCCAGCCCGACTTCGCGCAAGGCGTTCTGCGCGGCCTCGCGGATCGTCGCTCGCGTGCCTTTCAGCCCCAGCGCGACATTGCGCCAGACTTTCTTCCACGGCAGCAGCCGCGCGTCCTGAAAGACCACCGCGCGCGAGGCGGGAACGGTCACGTCCTGTCCGTCCGTCCCGTCCAGCCCGGCAAGCGTGCGCAGCAGGGTGGTCTTGCCCGAGCCCGAGCGGCCCAGCAGCGCGACGAATTCGCCGGGCCGGATCGTCAGGTCGAGGTTCTCGATGACGGTAACATCGCCAAAGCGGCGGGTAAAACCGGAAAGCCGGACCACCGCGTTTTGGGCCGGAGCCCTACCCTCCTGAGCCCTGCCCTCCGGGGCCGGGTCTCGGGAGAGGTCGGGATGGATGTCGAAGCGCAGATCCATGGGCGAAACTCCGGTTCTGGAAATGGGGGGAGGGCGCTGATTTCAGGCTTTGATCAGGCTGGGACGCCAGACGAGCGCACGGCGTTCGACGAGATTGACCAGCCAGTCGGCGCCAAGGCCAAGCGCCGCGTAGACGATCAGGCAGACCACGATGATGTCGGTGCGCAGGAAGTCGCGGGCATTGTTGATCAGATAGCCAAGGCCTGCCGAGGCGTTGATCTGCTCGGCCACGACCAGCACGAGGATGGCGATCGAGAGCGAATAGCGCAGGCCCACCAGCAGCGAGGGCAGCGCGCCGGGCAGGATGACATGCCAGATCAGTTCGGCCCGGCTCAGCCCGAAGCTGCGCGCGGCCTCGACCAGCCGCACATCGACCCCGCGAATGCCGCTATAGAGGTTGAGATAGACCGGAAAGATCGAGGCAAAGGCGATCAGCGCGATCTTGGGCGTCTCGCCGATGCCGAACCACACGATGAACAGCGGGGTCAGCGCAAGGGTGGGGATCGTGCGCTTGATCTGCATGATCGGATCGACCGCCGCCTCGCCCTGCCGCGAGAGCCCGGCGATCAGCCCCAGCGCAATCCCTGCGCTCACCCCGATGGCCAGACCCGCCACGATGCGGGCGAACGAGACCAGCAGGTTGCTTTCCAGTTCGCCCGAAACGAGCATCGACCACAGGGTCGCGACCACCGCCGAAGGGGCCGCCAGCGTGTGTTCGGGGATGACCCCGGTGCGCGAGGCCAGTTCCCAGGCCGCCAGCAGCACCAGCGGCGAGAACCAGCGCGAGCCGACAATCCGTCTTGCGGCAACCCCCAGCCCGGCCGGCCCGGTGGCGTGGAAGGAAGCGATAGCGGGGGACGTGACATATGACATGGGCATATTTGACATGGGCGGGGGCCCTTTGTTGACCGAATGCCCGAAGCAGAACATTCAATGTCTATCATATCAATTGAGTTTTGATCGGAACCTATTGGCCGCGCTCATACGTGGCGGTGAAAGGCCCGCCCGCTGCGGCGGATCGCGGCGGACAAGCTTTGCCCAAGACTTGCTTTGCCATTTTAAATGTCTACTATTTTGATAGATAAACTGTCGGGAGCTATGAACGGGCATCTTCAGTGATGATCCCGACGCGCAGGCGGACGACCGCAGCCCGTTGCCCCCCCAATTCCCGCTCGCATTGCACCTGTCCCGCCAAACGACGGATATTCCCTATGCCGGTCAATCTTCCCACCAATCTCCTGCGCAGTTTCGTGGCCATCGTCGACACGGGGTCGATGCTCAACGCCTCGGAAAAGGTCTTCGTCACCCAGTCCGCGCTCAGCCTCCAGATCAAGCGGCTGGAGGAACTGCTGCAACAGGCGCTGTTCCATCGCGACGGCCGCCGCCTGACGCTCACGGCGGCGGGCGAGCTGATGCTCGACTATGCGCGCAAGGTGCTCACCCTGCACGACGAGGCGGTCGCGGCGGTGAGTGCCGGGCAGTTCAGTGGCCCGGCGCGGATCGGCATGGTGCAGGACTTTGCCGAGTTGCTGCTCTCGGGCCTGCTCGCGCAATTTGCCGAACTGCACCCCGATGCGCAGATCTATTCGCGCGTGGCCGGGACCGCCGAACTGCTGACCCTGCTCGAACGGCGCCAGCTCGACATCGTGCTCGGCTATGCCGCGCCCGGCGATGCGCATGCGGTCAGCCAGGCGGCGATGGTCTGGTTTGGCGAGAGCGCGCTGGCCTCGCGCGAGACGATCCCGCTGGCGGTTCTCGAACAGCCGTGCCGCTTCCGCGAGGCGGCGATCCGCGCGCTTGAGGATGCCGGGCGCTCGTTCCGCATCACCGTGGAAACGCCCAACCTGACGACCTTGCGCGCGGCGGTCGAGGCGGGCCTTGGGCTCACCTGCCGCACGCCGCTGTTCCTGCCGGGCGAGGAAATCGCACCCGACCTGCTGCCGTCCCTGCCGCGTGTGTCGTGCATCCTGCAAACCGCGGGCGCTCTGGACGAGGCGACCACCCGGCTGGCCGATCTGGCGCGTCAGACAGTGGCCGCGCTCTGAAAATCTGCTTATTGCAAAATCTCAAGCACGATCATGGGCTTCTCGATATTGCCGGGACAGGGGGCGGCCTAGGCCTGAGCGGCCAAGTATCCTTGCCGGAGCCGCCCTTTCATGCCCACATCCCGTCCTGCATTGCCTGTTGTTCCCTCAAACAGCCTCTCGGCCCGCTTTGCCGCGCTTCAGGCCGAACGCGAGCGGAGCTGGCCGCCCGAACAGCTCGCCCGCAATGCCGGGCAGCGGCGCGCTCTGGTCGAGCGGGCGGGCTCCGTTGCCCATCCGGCGCCGGGCGCACGGCTCGCCCCGTTCGTCCTGCGCGATGCGGCGGGCGTGGAAGTCGATGGAGCGCGGATCGTCGCCGATGGGCCCGCCGTCCTGCTGTTCTTCCGCTTTGGCGGGTGTCCGGCCTGCAATATCGCGCTGCCCTATTACAACGAGACGCTCTATCCTGCGCTGGCGGCGGCGGGCATTCCGCTGCTGGCGGTGAGCGCGCAAAATCCGGTCGATCCGGGCCCCACGGCCCGCCATGGCCTGCGCTTCCCGACTTATGCCGACCCCGGCTATGCGCTCTCGCGCCAGTTGGGGCTGACCTTCTTTCCGCAGGACCAACCCGCCGTGACGCCCGGCGAGCCCTGGATCGGCGCGACCCTGGGCACCGACAGCTATGAAATGGGGCAACCGGCGGTGCTCGTGCTCGAACCGGGCCTGCGCGTGCGCCATCTGGCGGTAAGCCCGGACTGGATGGACCGGCCCGAGACAGAGACCATTCTTGCCCGGGTGCCGGGCCACGTTGGCGATGAACCTGTCCGGGAGGCGCGCGCACAAGCTTGATTTCGATCCCGTCCTGCGCGACGAGGGCCAAGAGACGGAAGGGCGCCTGCCACCGACAGGCTGTGCCCGGCACCCTTCCGGGGCTCCTCTTGCAGCGCTAGGATATTTGCCATGGACCGCACCACCATCGGACGCGACACGCGCGTGTGCATGTCGCTCTCGGCCCGGCCCGGCAACGCGGGGTCGCGGCTGCACAACTGGCTCTACGACCGCTACGGGCTCGACTATCTCTACAAGTCGTTCACCACGACGGATCTTCCCGCCGCCGTGGGGGGCATCCGCGCGCTGGGCATTCGCGGCTGCGCGATCTCGATGCCGTTCAAGGAAGCGGTGATCCCGCTGCTCGACGGGCTGGAAGCATCTGCCCGCGCGATCGACAGCGTGAACACCATCGTCAACGATGACGGCATCCTCACCGGCTACAACACCGACTATGTGGCCGTGCGCGCGCTTGTCGAACAGCGCATGGCCCGGCCCATGCCCTTTGTCCTGCGCGGCAGCGGCGGCATGGCCAAGGCGGTGGCCGCCGCCTTGCGCGACGCGGGCTTCACGCAAGGGACCATCGTGGCGCGCAATCCGGCCAGTGGCCCGGCGCTGGCCCGGGCCACTGGCTTTGCCTGGGTGCCCGAACTGCCCGCAACGGGGGCGCCATTGCTCGTCAACGTGACCCCGCTGGGCATGGAAGGCCCGCAGGCCGATGAACTGGCCTTCCCGCAAGAGCAGATCGAGGCCGCCACCATGGCCTTCGATGTCGTTGCCCAGCCCGCGCAGACCCCGTTCATCGCGGCGGCACAGGCAGCGGGCAAGCCGGTTATTTCGGGCGCCGAAGTGATCGTCTTGCAGGCTGTCGAGCAATTTGCATTGTATACAGGCATCAGACCAGACGACGAGGCAGTAGCATTGGCCGCTACTTTCGCGCATGGTGCAGCTGTCGCCGAAAAACTGGGCGCAGGAAAAATCGTCGTCGACTAATTCGGCGCGGGAAAACCTGCTGGCCGGTTACTTGCGAAAGGCGGATGTCTTTTGTACCGGCGCAACCCCGCGTTTTACGTTCCCATCTTCCGGGTGTCGTGCCCGTCAGGAAAGGCCCAGATGCAACCGATCACGTTGACCCGCTTCCTCATCGAGCAGCAACGCCGCGACGATGGAACCTGTCCCGCCGAGCTGCGCCTCCTGATCGAGACGGTCGCCCGCGCCTGCAAGACCATCACGTTCGCCATCGCCAAGGGCGCGCTGGGCGATGTGCTGGGCGCGCTGGGTTCGGAAAACGTCCAGGGTGAAGTCCAGAAGAAGCTGGATGTCATTGCCAACGAGATCCTGCTCGACGCCAACGAATGGGGCGGCCACCTTGCGGCCATGGCGTCCGAGGAGATGGAAACCATCCACCTCATTCCCAATCGCTACCCCAAGGGCGAATACCTGATGCTGTTCGATCCCATCGACGGGTCGAGCAACATCGACGTCGACCTTTCGGTCGGCACGATCTTCTCGGTGCTTCAGGCCCCCGAAAGCTGCGCGGGCCGCGAAGTGACCGAGGACGACTTCCTCCAGCCCGGCGTGAACCAGGTCGCCGCGGGCTATGCCATCTATGGTCCGCAGACGCTGCTGGTCCTGACGCTGGGCACGGGTGTCTATGAATTCACGCTCGACCGCGAAATGGGCACCTGGCGGATGACCGACGGGCCCATGCGCATTCCGGGCGGCACCCACGAGATCGCCATCAACATGGCGCGCCGTGCGCAGTGGGCGCCGTCGATCTGCGACTATATCGATGCGCGTCTGGGCGCCGAGGAAGGCCCTTATGCGGGCCTTTACAACATGCGCTGGACGGCCTCGATGGTGGCCGACATCCACCGCATCCTCAAGCGTGGCGGGATCTTCCTCTATCCGGCCGATCACCGCAAGCCGGGCAAGGCGCGCCTGCGCCTGCTCTATGAAGCCAACCCGATGAGCATGCTGATCGAGCAGGCCGGTGGCGCCGCGTTCGACGGCCATGGCCGGATCATGGAAGTCGCCCCCGATAGCCTGCACCAGCGCGTCGGCGTGATTCTGGGCGATGCGGCGGAAGTTGCTGCCGCGCTCTCCTCGCAGGAAGCCGCGTTAGCCTGATTTTGGGGCCTGATTTTGGGGCCTGATCTGGCCCCGTCGGCTGAAACGGAAAAACCCCGCGCATCTTCGCGATGCGCGGGGTTTTTCGTTGGCGCGAGGGTATCGGCAGGGGTGTCAGCGCGTCGCGGAGCCACTGGCCGAACCATTGCCCGAACCCTGAGCGGCGAGCGAACCGCTCAGGCTGGCTGCCGATGTCGCCCCGTTCAGGGCCGACGTGGCCGCGCCGGTGGCGCGATCACGGGCCGCGCCAGCCGTCGTGGCGAGGCGGT
>DQVI01000100.1 GCA_015661825.1 Novosphingobium capsulatum | reverse complement strand
TGCCCGTCAATCGGGCCGACATAGTAGAAGCCCAGTTCCTCGAACAGGGTGCCGCCCATGGCCATGCCGCGCGCGAATTCGTCGGTCTTCTTGGCCGCTTCCTGCAAGGGGCGCGGCAGGATGCGGGTGAGGCGGCGGGCCAGATCGCGCAGTTCGAGGAACGGGCGCGAGGACACCAGCCGGGCCAGATAGCCGGAGAGCCCGCCGACGGGCGGGGCAATCGACATGTCGTTGTCGTTGAGGATGACGATCAGGCGATCCCCGGCCATTTCGGCGTTGTTCATGGCCTCGTAGGCCATCCCTGCGCTCATCGCGCCGTCGCCGATCACGGCAATGCCGCGCCCCGGCGCGCCCTTGATCTTGTTGGCCATGGCAAAGCCGAGCGCCGCCGAGATCGAGGTCGAGCTATGGGCGGTGCCGAACGGGTCGTATTCGCTTTCCGACCGCTTGGTGAAGCCCGAAAGCCCGCCACCCTGCCGCAGGGTGCGGATGCGGTCGCGGCGGCCGGTGAGGATCTTGTGCGGATAGGCCTGATGGCCCACGTCCCAGATCAGGCGGTCTTCGGGGGTGTTGAACACATAGTGCAGCGCCACGGTCAGCTCGACCACGCCGAGCCCGGAGCCCAGATGTCCGCCGGTGTGGCCGACGACCGAGATCATCTCGGTGCGCAGTTCATCGGCCAGCTGGCGAAGCTGGTCGGGCTGAAGGGCGCGCAAGTGGGCGGGGGTATCGACAGTGTCGAGCAGGGGCGTCGCCGGGGTCGCAGTCATCGCGTTCCCTTACACCTCCGCGCCCCGGCTGTCGAGAAACGGCAAATGTCCTGATGCTCTGTAAAATCGTTGTGTGGCAAGTGTGTGGCAGGACTGTTTCAGTTTGGGCGCACCTGCCAGATGGCGATGTGGGTCTTGTCGGCGCCGGGTTGGGGCAGGGGGCGCAGCCAGACAGGCGGTTTGCCTGCCAGCAGGGCGGCGGCCAGACCCTGGGGTGCTTCCTTTTGATATCGCTTCATTTCCGGCATGGTCGTGCAGATCACGACCAAAGTGGCATGGCGCTTGCGGACATAGGCTTGCGCCTGATCGGGGCGGGCCAGAAAGGCATGCATGACATCGCCGATGGCCGCCACGCCGCGATGGTGGCCGGTGGCGACCACACGTTGCCGGGTTCGCAGCAGAATCTGGGGGCCTATGTCGATCGGTTCGAAAATGTCGGTGACGGGCATCGCGTTCAGGGGCGCCAGTCCCTCGATATAGCCACAGGTGTCGTCCTCGTCTTTCCCGTCCTTCTTCGCCCCGTCCTTTGCAGCCAGCCTGTTCCATGCGGCACTGGCGGCCAGGGCGGTGATGGTCGGGTAGATCGTCAGGATCGTGAGCAGGGTGATGCCCAGCCGCGCCCATGTCGAGGACTGGCGGACGGCGATCTGGCGCCACCGGTAGACGAGGGCCGAGGCGGGCAGGATGGCCAGCGCGGCTGCCGCGCCCATCGCGCGCGCCATCACCGTGCCGAGTGCCACCGCGCCGACCAGAACGAGGCCATGTTCGAGCCAGCGCCAGCGCTCCTCGCCCTGCGACGTGCGGATCAGCCACCAGCAGCCCCACAGGCCGACCGGAATGCTGCTGATCACGCCAGCCATCGTGATGAGCGGATAGTGCCAGAGCGGCTGGCTTTCGGCGACGTTGTCGAGCCATTCGCGCCGGACGAAGGGATCCATGCCGCCAAAGGCGCCGCCGGCGCATTGCGGGGCGGCGACCAGGGTGATGGCCGCCCCGCCCAGCGCGGCAAGCGTCAGGATGGCCAGCGCGGGGAGCCATGGGCGCGCCAGTTTTGCCGTGTTCAGGCGTGCCAGCACAGCGCAGCACAGCGCGATCCAGACCAGCGCCGCCATGTGCATGGGCGAGACCTGATCGCAATGCTCGGCCAGATCGCCGATAGCGCGCGTGGCGAGGAACAGGACCACCAGCCCCAGCGCGAGGACCTGTGTTGCGCGGGCCAGATCGGTCCACCGGCCGCTGCGCAGGCCCCGCAGCGCCAGCGCGCCCATGAACAGCACCGCCACTGGCAGGCCTTCGAGCGAGATGGTCAGTTCCACGGCCAGACACAGGCCCACCACCCATGCGCCGAGACGGGACGTGCGCGCATGAAGTGCGGCCATGGCGCCCAGCGCGGCCAGAATCTGCCATCCATGATGATCGATTCGCAGCGGCTGCATCTGCGACAGGATCGGTGCGCACAGGCCCACCAGAATCCCGGCTGTTACCGCGGTGTCGCGTCCGAACAGGCGGTAGCTCACGCTCATCAGCACGCCCAGCGCGCCCAGCAGGGTGAGGGCCGGGATGATCACCATCGTCGCCAGTTCGGCGGCATGGGTGCCCACCAGCGGGCGCAGCGCCACGATGAGGGCCGCCAGCGGCAGGTCGACCAGCCGCGACCAGTGCATCAGGATGCCTTCGGGCGCCATGATGCGATACTGGTGAAGGTCGAACCAGCCTTGCCCGCCGAGCAGATCGCGCACCTGGACCAGACGCAGCGCATCGTCGGTGTCCCGGACTTGCATGCCCGGAATGCTGCGCCACCAGATCGAGAGCATCAGCATCTCGATCAGGGCCCAGACCGTGAGCACGAGGCGCCAGGGAATGCCTGACGCAGGAGCGGGGGCGGAAAGGGGCTCTTGGGCGTGCATACCGGACATCAGCGGAACACCAGACGACGGCGCAGCAGCCAGCTGGCGGCAAAGCTGAGCACGATGGCGACCAGCTTGGCCCCACGCGGGTCAAGGCCGAGCCGGGCGAGCCCCCCCACGACGAACGTGGTGAGCGCGAGGCCGAAGAGGGCCGTAGCCAGAAACAGGGCCTGCTGGCGCCGCCGGGCCGCGCCCGCAGGGGCCAGATCCCGGTGGAAGACAAGGCGGCTCGACAGCAGCCAGTGCGCCACGATGCCCAGCCCATAGCCGAGCGCCGAGGCGCTCACCGCAGGCGCGCCCAGCGCCAGCAGCAGCAGGAAACTGCCCATGTCCACGGCCAGCGCGCCCACGCTGACCAGCGTGTAGCGGATCAGTGTCTGGTCGCTCAGGAGCCGCGCCTGTCGGCGCAGATGGGGGATGACCATCGCGATCATTCAGATCCTTGCCATGACGGGCCAGAGAGGGGACGGGCGGTCAGGCGGCCTTGGCCGGCTTGATCGGTGTCGGCACCGCGCGCAGCGAGGCAAGGGCCGCAGCCTGATCGGCGCTCGGTGTTCCATGAGGGGGCGCGATATGGGGGGCGCGGGTTTCGGGGAGGCCCGCCGCATCGCCTTCCGAGCCGGCCTCGTGATATTCGGCGTCTTCGTTGACGCACCAGATGTCGTAGACGCGCGCCTGCGCCACGATGTTTTCCACCGTGAGCATGGCGGTCATCATCGCGTGGTCCTGGTTGTTGTAGCGGTGCATGCCGTTGCGCCCCACCATGTGCAGCGTGGGGTGGGTGCTTTCCAGCTCGGCGCGCATGGCCGCGACATTGGCGGCATAGGCATCGTCATAGACCGGATAGGCCTTTTCCTGCCGCACGACCACGCCGCCGATCACCTGATCGGGGCGCGCGAGGCCCAGAATCTCCATCTCGCGGGTGGCCAGCGCGACGAGGTCTTCATCGCTCGCGGCCCACAGGTCGTCGCCCTCGAAACAGAAGTATTCGAGGCCGACGCAGGCCACGCTTTCGTCGGGCACCATTTCGGGCGACCACGAGCGGAAGTTCTGGATGCGGCCGACTTTCACCTTGCTGTCGTGGATGTAGATCCAGTTGTCGGGGAACAGGTCTTCCGAGCGGATCTTGAGCGCGACGGTGAGGAAGTCGCGATACTTGAGGTCGCTGGCCTCGATCGAGGTCTTGGGCAGCGGGTGCAGGCGGCTGGCCAGCTCGCGCATCGGGGCCGAACTGATCGCGTGGCGCGCGCGGATCACGCTTTCCCCGCCATCGGCGCGCGTGGCCGACAGGCGCCAGCCTCCCTGTCCATCGGCGGCCAGCTGCTTCATGGCATGGCCCATCAGGATCGTGCCGCCTGCCGCCGTGATCTTGTCGCGGGCGGCCTCCCACATCATGCCCGGCCCAAGGCGCGGGTAGCGGAAGGTTTCGAGCAGGGTCTTGGTCTGCATGCCGTCATTGGGCTTTTTGTTCAGCCCGAGGCTGCGCTTGAAGCCATCGAGCACCGCCGCGCCCAGCGAGAGGCCCTTGATGCGCTGGGCGGCCCAGTCGGCGCTCATCGTGTCGCAGGGCATGCCCCAGACCTTCTCGGTGTAGGTCTTGAAGAAGATCGAATAGAGCTTCTGGCCGAACTGGTTGATGGTCCAGTCCTCGAAGCTGCGCACGGTCTTCCTGGGCAAGGCCTTGGCCTTGACGTAGCTGGCCATGCACAGCCCCGAGCGGATCACACCCAGGTTGAACAGCGCCTCGAACGCGCGCAGCGGATAGGAGTAGAACTTGCCCTCGTAATAGATGCGGCTCATCCGCGGGCGCTGGATGAAATCGTCGGGCAGGATCTCGTTCCACAGGTCGACCACGGCCTGCGACTTGGAAAAGAACCGGTGGCCGCCGATGTCGAAGCGATAGCCTTCGTGCTCGACCGTACGGCTGATCCCGCCGACATAGCGGGGGTCCTGTTCGATGATCGCCACCGAGAGGCCGCGTTTGGTCAGCAGGTAGCCCGCCGTCAGCCCGGCCGGGCCGGCGCCGATGATGGCGACATCGACATCAAGATCCTGGCCGTCATGCGCGCTGGCACCAAATCCGTTAACCATTCCAAGCCCCCGCATACGTGGCATTCGTGATAAGGCGGGGATGAAAGAAAATGGATAAGATACAATTAACGATGACAGCAGCGGGTGGGCGGGGGTGAACCTTGAGGGTCTTGTCTGCCCCCGGCACCGTCATGATTGCAGGGTCATGGCTGCGCGGTCACAGCAGCGGGGTATCCCGACCGCGCCCGGTTTGGGGTGGGGCGCCGGGGGCTTGTCCCGACTGCCGGGCGGCCTCGGTCAAGGCCTGGCTCAGTTGCAGCGGGGCCGAGATGCGCGCCAGTTCGTCGAGCTTGAAGGTCTGTTCGAACACGAGGCCGTAGCGCGGGTGGTCGCGCCAGCGGACTTTGGCATAGAGCGAGGGCATCACCCCGGTGTCGAGCCGGACCAGTTCGTTCATCGCCAGCCACTTCTCGCATTCGATGCAGGCGCCCTGCTGCGAGATGTCGTGAAAGCGGACATGGGTCGATTCGCCCCCTGCATGAAGCACCGCATCGAGCACGACGCGCAGGCGCACCTGACGGCGCGGGTGGGCGCCTCCGCGCTCGTTGATCAGGCGCTGGACATCGACTTCTTCGAGGAACTGGAGCCCGGCGTGATCGTGGGTGGTCCAGACCAGACGCGCATCGTGGCGGTCGCCATTGCCCAGTTCGATGGCAAGGCGGGAATGCTTGGGGATGGGGGTGAACAGGCGGATCTTGACCCCGGTCGCCGAAGCGTCGCGCAGGATGCACAGGTATTCACGTCCGTCGACGATCAGCTTGGCGGCGCGGATGAGCAGCGCAAAGCGCGGCGCGGAGCGCAGTTCGGCCCCTGAAACGGGCGATTCAGCCGGAGATCCCGCCGGTGTGCCGGGCGCAGGGCTGGCCGACGGGGGGGAGCCGGTTTCGCCCCCCGCATTCTGCCCTCCATATGCGCCTTGCGCGCCATCCGCGTCGAATGGCTGGTCCCTGTGCTGGGCCACAGCCCCTGCCTCCTGCGTGCATGAGCCCCTGATGGACCGGGCGCACGCCTGCCCGGTCGCTACCTCCTTATAGAAAAAGCCTTGCCTTTGCGTTACCGATATTTGCGAATTTGCGTTCGCGCGCGGGCAGGAATTCGATCCTGCGGACCACTTGCGGGTCTGCTCCGGGCTTCGTCCGGGCGCCTGAATGAATCGGGCGCGGCCAATTTCCTTGACTTTTGGCGGCCTGCTGCCTAGCTGGTCGTTCTTCCCGCTCATTCCTGTTTTTCGGAGTGCCCATGGCGCGCGTTACCGTCGAAGATTGTGTCGACAAGGTTCCCAACCGTTTCGATCTCGTCCTGCTGGCCGCCGAGCGCGCCCGCGCGATCTCGGGCGGCGCCGAACTGACCGTCGATCGTGACCGCGACAAGAACCCCGTGGTCGCCCTGCGCGAGATCGCCGAAGAGACCGTGCGTCCGGCCATCCTCAAGGAAAACCTGATCCAGTCGCTCCAGCGCGTCCTGCCCGACGACGACGACGAAGTCGATGAAATCGGCTCGCTTTCGCAGTCGGCAGAGGCCCTGCGCATCACGGCCGCCGCGCCCGTGCGCAACACCTCGCTGGGCGCCGACTACGACGCCTGAGCTTAGGGGGCCTGAGCTTATGGTCGCCTGATCGGGCGACCCTGCCAATCAGGAAGGCGCCGGGGATAATTCCGCGGCGCCTTCTTGCATGCGCGCGCCACAGCGGCCACATCGAAGGCATGGTAAGCCGCGTGCCCGCTCCCGCACGAGTGTCCCCTTCTGCCAAAGGCCGCTCCCGTCCCGTCGGGAAAGGGGCTGGCGGGGCAATCAAGGCCGTGCTCGGCCCGACCAATACCGGCAAGACCCACCTCGCCATCGAGCGCCTCTGCGCCCATTCCTCGGGCGCCATCGGCTTTCCGCTGCGCCTGCTCGCGCGAGAGGTCTATGAGCGGGTCTGTGCGATCAAGGGGCCCGGACAGGTCGCGCTGATCACCGGCGAGGAGCGGATCGAGCCCAAGGGCGCACGCTGGCTGCTCTGCACGGTCGAGGCCATGCCCGCCCGGCCCGACCTTGCCTTCGTCGCGCTCGACGAGGCGCAGCTTGCCGCCGACCCGGAACGCGGCCACATCTTCACCGACCGCCTGCTCCATGCGCGTGGGCGCGAGGAGACGATGCTGCTCGGCTCGGCCACGCTCGAACCGATGGTCCGCGCGCTCGAACCCGAGGCCGAGATCATCACCCGCCCGCGTTTTTCCACGCTCAGCCATGTCGGCGCCAAAAAGCTCAGCCGGATTCCCCCACGCAGCGCCATCGTCGCCTTCTCGGCCGAGCAGGTCTATGTCATGGCCGAGATGCTGCGGCGGTTTCGCGGCGGCGCGGCGGTCGTCATGGGGGCGCTCAGCCCGCAAACACGCAATGCCCAGGTCGCCATGTACCAGTCGGGCGAGGTCGACTATCTGGTGGCGACGGACGCGGTGGGTATGGGGCTCAACCTCGATGTCGAGCATGTCGCCTTTGCCGGGCTCTCCAAGTACGACGGCCACCGCCACCGCCGCTTGACCACCGCCGAAATGGCCCAGATCGCGGGCCGCGCCGGGCGCCACCACAAGGACGGCACGTTCGGCACGCTCGCGGGGGCGGGGGGCAGCGACCCGGAATTCACCGACGAGGAAGTCTATGCGATCGAGGAGCATCGCTTCCCGCCGCTCACCCGCCTGTTCTGGCGCGAGGCCGAGCCCCGCTTCGATACGCTCGCCACGCTGATCGCCGATCTCGAAAGCCCGCCGCCGCGCGCCGAACTGGCCACCCCGCCCGAGGCGATCGATCTGGCCGTGCTGCGCCGCCTGGCCGAAGATCCCGATGTGGCCGCCACCGTGCGCGGCAGCCGCAGTGTCCAGCGGTTCTGGCAGGTCTGCTCGCTCCCCGATTTTCGCCATCAGGGCTCGGAGGTTCACGCCCGCTTCGTCGCGCGGCTCTGGCAGGACTTGCGCGGGGGCTATCTGGGGGCCGACTATGTAGCGCAGGCGATTGCCCAGCTCGACAATCCGGCGGGCGATATCGACACCCTGCAAGGCCGCATCGCGGCGATTCGCGCGTGGTCCTATATCGCCCAGCGGCCCGACTGGGTGCTGGCGCACGACGAGATGGCCGCCCGCGCGCGCGCCGTGGAAACCCGCCTGTCCGACGCGCTCCATGGCCGCCTGACCGAACGGTTCGTCAACCGCCGCACGACGGTCCTCATGCGCAAGGCCGGGGCCGATGCCTCGCTCCTGCCGGTCCGTCTGGGCGAGGACGGGGCGGTGCTGGTCGACGAGGAGCCCATCGGCCACTTGCGCGGCTTCCGGTTCAGTGTCGATCCGCTGGCGCGGGCGAGCGACCGCAAGCTCCTGCTGGCCGCCGCCGAGCGGCACCTGCCCGGCCTGCTCTCGGCGCGTCTGGGCGAACTGGCTGCCGACGCGCAGGCCCTGCGCAATCTCGACATGCAGGGGACGGACCTGCTCTGGCAGGGGCTGCCTGTCGCGCGGCTGGTCAAGGGCAAGGGCCTGCTCAGCCCGCGCCTGCGCCTCGATCCTGCGCTCGAACGGCTCTCTGCCCCCGAGCGCGAAGGGGCCCTTGCTGCGCTCGAAGCCTTCGTCGCCGCGCAAAGCGAGCGGCCGCTGCGCCCCTTGCGGCGAATCGAGGCAGCCACGACCGACCCTGAGGCCGGGGCCAGCCTGCGCGCGCTGGCGCTGCGGCTGGTCGAAGGGGGCGGCGTTGTCTCCCGCGAGGACGCCCGACTCGATGATCTTTCGCCCGCCCAGCGTGCGCAGGCACGCAAGCTGGGGATTGCGGTGGGGGCGCTCGATGTGTTCGTGCCCGCGGCGCTGCGTCCCGCTTCGCTGGCGGCCTGGGCCGTCCGGGCGAGCCTCCATGGCCTTCCGGCCAAGGCCCCGCCGGCCCATGCCCGGCCGATCCTCCCCGCGCGCGAGGCGCCGACCGGCTATCGCCGCGCCGGGCCCCAGGCGCTGCGCGTCGATCTGGCCGAGCGGGTGATCCATGCCGCCTTTGCCGAACGCGCCCATGCGCGCGGCCCCCGTTCCCATGGGCGCCGATTCATGATCGATCCGGCGCTGGCCCGTTCGATGGGGCTGGGCGAGCCGGGTTTCATCGCCCTGCTGCGACAGGCCGGGTTCCGCCAGATCCCTCCGCGCCCGCTGGTCGGGGGACAGGCCGGCCCTCCCGCGCCGATCCTGTGGGACTGGCGCCCGCCCGCGCATGGCGGTGGAGAAACACGCGCCGCTCAGGGCGCGAAACCCGATGGAAAGCCTGAGGGAAGGTCGCGGTCCCAACCTGCCAAAGGCCAGCCAGCCAAAGTGGTGCCCGATGGCGCCTTTGCGGGGCTCGCGGCGCTGATGGGGGGCGGCTGAAGGGCCAGCCTGCAAGGTCAGACTGTAGGGGCCAGACTGTAAGGGAGAGGGGATGCGGATAGACAAGATGCTTTGGTTCCTGCGCTTCGCGGCCAGTCGCGGCCTTGCGCAAGGCTGGGTGGAAGAAGGGCATATCCGCCTCAACGGGCGCCGGATCGAGCGGTGCAGTGCGGGCGTGAAAGTGGGCGATGTGCTGGTCCTGCCGCTGCGCAGCGGGGTCCGCGTGATCGAGATTCTGGCCCTTCCCGGCAGGCGCGGACCGGCTCTTGAAGCGCAAACCTGTTATCGGGTGCTTGACGCGGCGCCCCTGACACCTCTAGCACGGCCCGAAATCGAGACTTGAGGAATTACCCACAGCATGACTTACGTCGTCACCGATGCCTGCATCCGTTGCAAGTACATGGATTGCGTCGAGGTTTGCCCCGTCGATTGCTTCTATGAGGGCGACAACATGCTGGTGATCAACCCCAGCGAATGCATCGACTGCGGCGTGTGCGAACCCGAATGCCCCGCCGAAGCGATCCTGCCCGACACCGAAAGCGGTTTGGAGCAGTGGCTGGAGCTGAACGCCAAGTATTCGGCCGAATGGCCCAACCTGACCACGAAGAAGGACGCGCCGGCCGACGCTGACGAGTTCAAGGGCGTGGAAGGCAAGTTCGAGAAGTTCTTCTCGCCCGAACCGGGCGAAGGCGACTGATTCGTCCAGGCCCCGCAAGGGCCTGAACACAGCCGCGTAAATCCGGCCGCGCGGGGGCGCTCCTGCCCCCCGGCGGCCCGACCATCGCAGCCGCTTCCGGCCCATCGCGCCGGGGGCGGCGTGCGTCGTGCATGCCTTTTTGCTGCACACCTCTGGAAATTTTGCTGCGAAGCTGCTATATGACAGCTCAAGCGCCGGGCAAGCAGTTTGCCGGGCGCCCTTTTTGTTACGAGAAGGCAGAAACAGGCGGCAAACGAAACACGCTGACGGATCGCAGGGCTTGGCCGGGCTTTACACGGTCGTTTGCCAGAACGGGCTCCCCGGAAACCGGAATTCGAACCGGATTTCCCGAGGGGCGGTTCCCATCGGGAACGGATCGCTCCTTGCGAGACGCATGTCTCCCCGAGGGGCTTCGGGACCGCTGGTCTTAACCCGTTTCACCGGCCTGCATCGATCAGTCATCGCGCGTTCCGGCAAGGGCATCGTGCCCCCCGCCGCCCCGTCTGCCGGCGTCGAAAGGATAAGAAATGGCAGCCAAGGCTCTTGCCTTCGATGTTGGGGATTACGTCGTTTACCCGAAGCATGGGGTCGGCCGTGTGGTCGAGCTTCAGCAGGAAGAAATCGCGGGAATGAAGCTGGAGCTCTACGTGCTCCGCTTTGAAAAGGAGCGCATGACGCTCCGCGTGCCGGTCAACAAGGTCGAAGCCATCGGCATGCGCAAGCTGTCGTCGGACAAGACCCTGCGCGAGGCGCTCGACACGCTCAAGGGCAAGCCCAAGGTCAAGCGCACGATGTGGTCGCGCCGCGCCCAGGAATACGAAGCCAAGATCAATTCGGGCGATCTCGTCTCGATCGCGGAAGTGACGCGCGACCTGTTCCGCGCCGACGACCAGCCCGAGCAGAGCTATTCGGAACGCCAGATCTTCGAAGCGGCGTCCTCGCGCCTCGCGCGCGAACTGGCGGCGATGGAAAAGACCGACGAACCCGCCGCGCTCAAGAAGATCCTCGTGATCCTCAACGAGCACGCGCCCAAGTACTACGAAACGGTCTGATCGCCCTGATCACCGCTGCGTCGTGAAAAGGCCGCCGGAATGTTCCGGCGGCCTTTTTCGTTTGGGGGCCCTTCTTTGATCAGGCCTTTTGGTGATCAGGGGCGCCGCAGCGCGGTGACGCAGGCCGGGCGGTCCACTTCGCGTCCGTCGCCGCGCCGGGCGTCGACATACGTCGCGATGGGGCGGGCGCTGCCTTGCGCGGGATAGAGGTAGACATCGAGGATGCAGGCCGTGCCCGACCACTGCATTTTGCGGGCGTCTTCCTCGTGAATGTCGAGGCGGGGCTGGCCAAACTGGCGCACGAGGCTTTCGGCATCGGCGCCGATCACCGTTTCGAGCCCACGCGACGACTGGATCGTGGGGGCCGGGCGGGGCCGGGCCGGGGGCAGTTTGTAGGTCGGCGCCGGACGGGGGCGCGGGACATGTCGGGGCGCAGGCTGGTGCGCAGGCTCGCGCGGCGCGGGAATCGTGCCGCTGCACCCGGCCAGCAGCAGGGCCAGGCCCAGTGCCGGCAAAAGCGCAGGGTGAAGGGCCGGAAGCGGGGCGGGCAGCGGGGCGGGGAGGGGGGCCGGGCGTGAGGAGCCGAACAGGGAGCCGATCATGGTGCATGCCATGGCTTGGACGCCTGCGTGATGCAACTGCCCTTGCGGCAATCCGACGCTGGGGGTAGGCGCCAGCCTTTCCCCACCCCTTCTGCGCGAAAGAGACCATGGCCGCCCATTCCGCTGACCGCCGTTTTGACGTCATTGCCATCGGCAATGCGATTGTCGATGTCATGGCGCCTGCCACCGACGACCAGATCGAGGCCCTGGGCCTGGCCAAGGGCGGGATGACCCTCGTCGATGCGGCGCGCGCGGGCGCGCTCTATGCCGCGATGGGCCCCGCGCGCGAGATTTCGGGCGGTTCGGCGGCCAACACGCTGGCGGGCATGGCCGCGCTGGGCGCGTCGTGTGCGTTCATCGGGCAGGTCGCCGACGACCAGTTCGGCCGCGTCTTTGCCCACGACATCCGCGCTGGCGGCATCGCCTTCGACATTCCGGCGCGCGCGGGCGAGCCTGCCACGGCCCAGTGCCTGATTTTCGTGACGCCCGACGGGCAGCGCACGATGAACACCTTTCTGGGCGCTTCGCAGTTCCTGCCCGCCGACGCGCTCGACGATGCGCTGATCCAGTCGGCCCGCGTGCTCTATCTCGAAGGCTATCTGTGGGACCCGGAAGAACCGCGCGCCGCCATGCGCAAGGCGATTGCCGCTGCGCGCGCGGCGGGAACGCAGGTGGCCTTCACGCTGTCCGACGCGTTCGTGATCGCGCGCCATGGCGACGATTTCCGCGCGCTGATCGCCGATGGCCAGATCGACATCCTGTTTGCCAACGAGCATGAACTCGCCGCGCTGACCGGCAAGGACGATTTCCACGAGGGCATGGCCCAGCTCTGCGCGCTGGTGCCCACCGTCGTCGTTACCCGCAGCGAAAAGGGCGCCCATGCGCGCCATGCGGGCGAAGAGGCCCATGTCCCGGCTGAACCCATCGACCATGTGGTCGACACGACCGGCGCGGGCGACCTCTTCGCGGCGGGCTTCCTGACCGGCCATGTGCGCGGGGAAAGCCTGACCGAATGCCTGCGTCTGGGCGCGGTCTGCGCCGCCGAGATCATCTCGCACTATGGCGCGCGGCCCGAGGCCGATCTCAAGGCCCTCACCGGTCTGAAGTAAGCGGTTTCACCTGACCGGATACGAAAAAGGCTGCCGGTTCCGCGCTGGAACCGGCAGCCTTTTTTCATGGGCGCGCTGAAAAAATCAGCCTTCCCGGGCGATTTCGCGCCAGCCGATGTCGCGGCGGCAGAAGCCATCGGCAAAATCGAGGGCATCGACCGCGGCATAGGCCGCATCGCGCGCCGCGCGCACGCTCTTGCCGCGCGCGGTCACGTTGAGCACGCGGCCTCCGGTCGAGATCAGGCCGCCTTGCGCATCGCGGCTGGTTCCTGCGTGGAACACCTTGGCGCCGTTCTGTTCAGCGGTCTCGATTCCCCGGATCGCGCTGCCCTTCCTGGGCGTTCCGGGATAGCCTTGCGCGGCCATGACCACGGTGAGCGCGGGATCGGGGCTGAAGCGCGGGGGCTGGATCGCGGCCAGGCGGTTTTCCGCGCAGGCCAGCAGCAGTTCGACCAGATCGCTTTCGAGGCGCAGCATCAGCACCTGGCATTCCGGGTCGCCGAAGCGCGCGTTGTATTCGATCAGCTGCGGGCCGTTGCGGGTCAGCATCAGCCCGGCATAGAGCACGCCCGAATAGGGCGTTCCGGCATCCGCCATGGCCTTGACCGTGGGGGCGATGATCTTGGCCATCGTTTCAGCTTCGAGGGCCGGGGTCAGCACGCGCGCCGGGCTGTAGGCGCCCATGCCGCCGGTGTTGGGGCCGGTATCGCCATCACCCACGCGCTTGTGGTCCTGGGCCGAGGCGAGGGGGACGATGGTGGCGCCATCGGTCAGCGCGAAGAAACTGGCTTCCTCGCCTTCGAGGAATTCCTCGATCACCACTTCGGCCCCGGCTTCGCCGAACTGGCCGTCGAACATGTCGTCGACCGCAGCGGTGGCCTCGTCCATGGTCATCGCCACGACCACGCCCTTGCCTGCGGCCAGACCATCGGCCTTGATCACCACCGGCGCGCCAAAGCGGGCGAGCGCCTCGTGGGCGGCGGCAGCGCTCGTCGCGCGGACATAGCCGGCGGTCGGAATGCCGGCTCTGGCGCACAAGTCCTTGGTGAAGCCCTTCGAGCCTTCGAGCTGGGCGGCGGCCTTGCTGGGGCCGAACACGGAAATGCCCTGCCCGCGCAGCGAATCGGCGAGGCCATCGACGAGCGGCGCCTCGGGCCCGATCACCACGAGGCCGATGCGATGCGCGTCGCAAAAGGCGATCACGGCGCCATGGTCGGTCGCGTCGAGGGCGACCAGTTCGGCCTCCTGCGCGATCCCCGGATTGCCGGGCGCCGCATAGAGCTTGCTGCACAGCGGCGATTGGGCCAATTTCCAGGCCAGGGCATGTTCGCGCCCGCCCGAGCCCAACAACAGGATATGCATGGCCTTCCCTTCCGCGCCTTTTGACGATGATGATGTTCTCAAGAACGGGCTCCTAGCGGGCGAACGGGCTGGCGACAACGCCCCGGCCCTGTCGATTTCCGAGATTTCTGCCCTGCTCAAGCGCACGGTCGAGGATCGCTTTGGCTTCGTGCGGGTGCGCGGCGAGCTTTCGGGCGTCAAGCGCGCGGCCTCGGGGCATGTGTACCTGAGCCTCAAGGACGAGAACGCCCGGCTCGACGGGGTGATGTGGCGCGGCAATGCCGGGCGGCTGAATTTTCGTGTCGAGGACGGGATCGAGGTTGTCGCCACTGGCAAGCTGACGACCTATCCGGGCCGCTCGAACTACCAGATCGTGATCGACAGGATGGAGATCGCGGGCGAGGGGGCATTGCTCGCCCTGCTCGAAAAGACCAAGGCCCGGCTTGAGGCCGAAGGGCTGTTTGCTCCGGCGCGCAAGCGGCGCCTGCCGTTCCTGCCGCGCGTGATCGGAGTGATCACTTCGCCTACCGGGGCGGTGATCCGCGACATCCTCCATCGCCTGTCCGACCGTTTCCCCAGCCATGTCGTCGTCTGGCCGGTGCTGGTGCAGGGGCAGGGGGCCGCAGGGCAAGTCGCCGCCGCGCTGCGCGGGTTTTCCGATCTCCCCCCCGATGGAGCCGTACCGCGCCCCGATGTGGTCATCGTGGCGCGCGGGGGCGGCTCGATCGAGGACTTGTGGAGCTTCAACGAGGAAGAGGTCGTGCGCGCGATTGCCGCCTCGACGATCCCCGTGATCAGCGCGGTGGGCCACGAGACGGACACCACGCTGGCCGATTTCGCCGCCGACTTGCGCGCGCCCACGCCCACTGCCGCTGCCGAACTGGCCGTGCCGGTGCGCGCCGAACTGGCCGCGCAAGTCCACGATCTTCAGGCCCGGCGCGGGCGCGCCATGGCCCGGCTGATGGCGCAGGCGCGCGAGCGGCTCG
>DQVI01000071.1 GCA_015661825.1 Novosphingobium capsulatum | reverse complement strand
CTGGCGGGCCGGGGGGGCGGCCAGCGTGGTCAAGCCCGCGTCAGCTCGCGCACGAAGCCGATCAGCCCGGTCTGGCGCGCGCGCTTGAGGCGCTCGGCGGCCAGGATCTGGGCGATCTGGGTATAGCAATCGTCGACATCGTGGTTGACGACCACATAGTCATAGCCGTCCCAGTGGCTGATTTCGGCCTGGGCACGGGCCATGCGCGCGGAAATCACGTCCTCGCTGTCGGTGCCGCGCCCGGTCAGGCGGCGGCGCAGTTCCTCGATGCTGGGGGGCAGGATGAACACGCGCACGACATCGGCTTCGGCCTTCTGGTAGAGCTGCTGGGTGCCCTGCCAGTCGATGTCGAACAGGGTGTCCTGCCCCTGCTTGAGCCTGGCGCGGATATGGGCCTTGGGCGTGCCATAGCAATTGCCGAAGACTTCGGCCCATTCGTAGAATTCGTTGGCTTCGACCATGGCGTCGAAGGTCGGGCGGTCGACGAAGTGGTAGTCCTTGCCGTCGACTTCCCCCGGACGCATCGGGCGCGTGGTGGCCGAGACCGACATCGCAATGTCGGGATCGAGTTCGAGCAGGCGACGGGCAATCGTCGTCTTGCCCGCGCCCGAGGGCGAGGAGAGGATCAGCATCAGCCCGCGCCGGTGCAGGGCATCGGCCCCATGATCATGCGCATGATTTGGGGCGGAATGGTCGGAATGGGGAGGAACGCTCGGGGCCATGGGCGCAAATGGACCATGGCCCCGGTGCGGGTCAAGCCGGGGCGGTTCCGTTTTTTCGCAATTGCGAATGCAACCGGCGCGAAAAGGGCCCGTTCAGGCGTCTTTCCTGCCTTTGGCCTTCTGGGCCTTGCGCTTGTTGTAGAGGGCCTTGGCAACAAGGCCGCCGCCCACGAGAATGGCGCCGGGCACCGAGCGGGTGGCCACGCGGGCAAGGGCCGTGCCCACCAGACTTCCGGCGAGCGAGGGCGTCTTGAGCGAGCCATCGGCGGCTTTGGCGCCGAGGCTGGCGGGCAGGCTCTTGGCCAGTGCCCGGCCGATCGAGCCACGCTGGAGCAGCGCGCTGCCCGCGCTCAGCGCGATGTCGGCCAGAATCAGCGTGGTGAGCGGGCTGGGCCCATGCTTTTCTGCGTCCGGGTTTTCTGAGATCGGCTTTTCTGCGCCCGGCTTTCCTTCACCGGCCTTCTCGTCGGATACCGGTTTTGCCTTTTGGGCCTCCAGGGCCTTTTGGGCTGCGGCATCCTTGGCCTTGGTGGACTTTCTCCAAGCCATCGTCAGGGGCCCCCTTATTTCTGTCTGGTGGCGTGCCGGGCCCGCGCCACATTGGGAGGGAGCCCGTTCGCCGGTTACTTCTTGCGGCCGAAATCGACCGTGACGACATTCGAACCGTCGTCGCTGGGTTCAACGGCAGGCTTGTCGGAAGTTTCCCCGGAAGTGTGCGACAGGTCGTTTTCCGCCGAATCGTGGTCTTCGTCGTCGAATGCCTCGACGGCCTGGAACTGGAGCCCGAAATCGACCGCCGGATCGACAAAGGCGGTGATCGCCCGGAACGGGATCACCAGCGTCGAGGGGATCTGGTTGAAGCTCAACCCCACCGAGAAACCGTCTTCCTCGACCTTCAGGTCCCAGAACTTGTTCTGGAGGACGATGGTCATTTCCTCGGGGAAGCGTTCCTTGAGGCGGGTGGGGATCGAGACCCCCGGCGCGCCGGTGCGGAAGGTGATGTAGAAATGGTGCTGGCCCGGCAGCATGCCGCCGGAGGCCTCCACCTGGCCAAGAACACGGCCTACCACGGTGCGCAGGGCTTCCTGCACGATTTCGTCATAGGGGATCAGGCTGTCGGGCGTTTCGGTCATGGCTAGCACAACTGGCGCTGGGGGGGCTTGCGGTCAAGAGGCGATGGGCCCCTGAGGGGAGATTGCGGGCTTCAGGGGAGATTGATTCTGCGTGGACAGGGCGTATAGACCCGCCATGCGCACCGGATCCGTCACTCGCACCACGCACGAAACCGACGTCCAAGTCAGCGTCAACCTCGATGGCTCGGGGATTTACGACGTGAAGACGGGAGTCGGCTTCCTCGATCACATGATCGAGCAGTTCTCGCGCCATTCGCTGATCGACGTGACCTGTCGCGTGAAGGGCGACCTCCACGTCGACGAGCATCACACCGTCGAGGACAGCGCCATTGCGCTGGGCCAGGCGATTGCCGAGGCGCTCGGCGACAAGCGCGGCATCACCCGCTATGGTTCGGCCTATGCGCCGATGGACGAGGCGCTGGCCCGTGTCGCGCTCGATATTTCGGGGCGCCCGATCCTCGTGTGGAAGGCGCAGTTCAGCCAGCCGCGTCTGGGCACGATGGACACCGAGATGTTCGAGCACTGGTTCCAGTCGGTGGCGCAGGCCGCGGGGATCACGCTCCACATCGAGTGCCTCTATGGCACCAACAACCATCACATCATCGAAGGCATCTACAAGGGCTTTGCCCGCGCGATGCGCGAAGCGGTCGCGATCGACCCGCGCAAGGCCGACGCGGTGCCCTCGACCAAGGGGACGCTCGGTGGCTGAACGGCTCGCGCTGATCGACTATGGGGCCGGCAACCTGCACTCGGTGGCCAATGCCCTGCGCGCGGCGGGGGCCGCCGATGTCACGCTGACCGCCGATCCGCAGGTCGTGCGCCGGGCCGACCGCGTGGTCCTGCCCGGCGTGGGCGCCTACAAGGCCTGTGCGCAGGCTTTGCGCGGGGTGACGGGCATGATCGACGCCCTCGAAGAGCGCGTGCTGGTCGATGGCGTGCCGTTTCTGGGGATCTGCGTTGGCATGCAACTGCTGGCCTCGCGCGGGGTCGAGCACGGGGTGACCGAAGGGCTCGACTGGATCGCGGGGGAAGTGCGCCTGATCGAGCGGACCGACCCGGCGATCAAGGTGCCCCACATGGGCTGGAACGACGTGGCCCCGATGCACCATGCCGATGGCGCCAGCCTGATCGAGCCGGGCGAGGCCTATTTCCTCCATTCCTACCACTTCGTGGCCGACGAGGGGCACCATGTGGCGGCGATGACCGACCATGGCGGCGGGCTCGTGGCGGCGGTTGCGCGCGACAATCTGCTCGGCGTCCAGTTCCACCCGGAAAAGAGCCAGGGCTATGGCCTGCGCCTGCTGGCCCGCTTCCTCGACTGGAAGCCCTGATTTACGGCTGAGAGCACACAAAAAAGCCCCGCCGGTCCACCCGGCGGGGCTTTTTTTGTGGGTCAGGAACCGGCCAGACGCGCTCAGCGGGTGATCCGCGTGGTCGTGGTTACCGTGCCGCTTGCCGAGGCCGTGCGCACCGGATGGTGGACGACCTTGCGCACGGCGACCTTGCGGGCGGGCGCGCGGGTCGTGCCATGGGTGGTCACGGTCGTTTCGACGGTGGCCGGGGTGGCCATGGCCGTTGCGGCAGCCTGTCGCGCGGCGGCCGCTTCCGCAGTCGAGGACTGTGCGGCGGCGGTGGCCATATCGGCGCGGCTGTTGGCGGCGTCGACCTGCTGCTGGGCCATCATGGCCTGTTGCCGGGCGTCGTCGAGCGCGGCCTGCTGGGTGGCGGCCTGTTCATCGGCAGCGCGGGCCTGACGCTTCTGCATCGTGCCGATCGCGGTATCGGCCAGGGCCGAGGCGTGGATGGCATCGTCGATGGCCTCGGGCTTGTGCCCGGCGGCAAGGTTTTCCTGCGCATGGGCCAGCGCGGCCTTGGCCTGCGCGCTTTCGCGCGGCTGGACTTCGGCCGTGCCCAGGGCATCGGCGGTCTGGATCTTGGCCTGCGCGGTGGCGATGGCCTGGCGGGCCCGTTCGGCCTTGCCGGCGGCATGGGCCGGGGCCCCGGCCATCAGCGCGCCCGCTGCCATCAGCGAGGCGACAAGGCCGGTACGGGCCAGATGGGGCTTGTTCGTGGTGGTGTTCGTCATCGGACTTCACTCCTCGTCACGGAATGGGATTGCTGGGATGGCCCGGACAGATCAGTCTGGGCAGCCAATCTTTCTGGCCAGTCTGCTGGCCAATCTCGCCAGCCAGTCTCGCCGGATCGGCCATCGGGCCTTGTTGGTGGGGTGAACCGACGGGGGCGGGAGAGCGTTCCGGGCCGGTTTCGGCTCGTCGATGGGGTCTTGCGCCCTGTCGCACTTGTGTTTTTCCCGCGCGGCGGGGCGAGCATGAAAGAGCCCTGACGGGTGGAAAAATGCGTCGCGAGACAAAGAAAGAATGCCAACCCCGAAACTAGAGATTGAGGGGACGGGCAAAACGGACCATTGCCGAGCGGCGGCCATCGCCAGTATGGCCCCGGTTCGGTCATCCGGCACATCTGGCTGGTTTACAGGCAGGTCGGTTCACACAGCGGAGGAATGATGCTGGAACACTTCGATGCACTGCACGCGGTTGCCGGCCTGCTGGTGGGCATTCTGGTGGGTGTGACCGGGGTGGGCGGCGGATCGCTGATGACGCCGATCCTCGTGCTGCTCTTCGGGGTCAATCCGGGGACAGCGGTGGGCACCGATCTCCTGTTCGCCTCGATGACCAAGGTGGTCGGCTCGGCCGTCCACGGCAAGCGCGACACCATCGACTGGCGCATCCTGCTGCGTCTGGCCTCGGGCAGCGTCCCGGCGGCGGCCTCCACGCTCCTCGTGCTGCACTGGGCAGGCAAAGTGGGCAAGCAGACCAACCACACGATCCTGATGATCCTGGGCGGCATGCTGATCGTCACCTCGGTCGCCACGCTGTTCCAGAAGCAGATCGTTGCCTTTGCCCGGCGCGAGGAACCGGGCGATGATTCCCGCGCGCTGTGGCCCACGGTCCTGCTCGGTGTCGTTCTCGGGGTGGCGGTTTCGGTTTCGTCGGTCGGGGCCGGGGCCATCGGGGTGACCGCGCTGCTGATGCTCTATCCGGGCCTGCGCATCTCGCGCATCGTGGGGACCGACATTGCCCATGCGGTTCCGTTGACGATGGTGGCCGGGTTCGGGCACTGGATCATCGGCGATGTCAATGTGTCGCTGCTGCTGGCGCTGCTGGTCGGATCGATCCCCGGCGTGATCGTGGGGAGCCTGCTGTCCACCCGCGCGCCCGATCGCATCCTGCGCCCGGCGCTGGCTGCCGTTCTGCTGATTTCGGGATTCAAGTTGCTGACATGACGGATATCACGACCACCTTCTTCGACGGTTTCGACGGCGCGCAACTGGCCCTGCACCGGGTGGCCGGAAGTGAGGCTGATAACGGGGGGGCAGGGCGCACGGTGATCCTGCTCCATGGCCTGTTCTCGTCCGCGCAGGTCAACTGGATCAAGTATGGCACCGCACGCCGTCTGGCCGAGGCCGGTTTTACCTGCCTGCTGCCCGATCTGCGTGCCCACGGGCAAAGCGCCGCCCCGCACGAGGCGGCGGCCTACCCGTCCGACGTTCTCGCGCGCGACGTGGCCGCGCTGGTGGCGCAACAGGGGCTCGTCGATTTCGATCTGGTCGGCTTTTCGCTCGGTGCGCGCACGGCGGCGCGCAGCGTGATCGGCGGGCTTGCCCCGCGCCGCCTCGTGCTGGCGGGGATGGGGCTGGAAGGTCTGGCCGGGTGGAAGGGCCGCCTCGACTTCTTCCGCGATGTGATCGACCGGTTCGGCACGATCCGTCCGGGCGATCCGGCCTATCTGTCGCAGCAGTTCCTCAAGGGCAGCGGTGTCGACCGCGTGGCCGTGCGCCAGTTGCTGGGCGCGATGGAAGACACAAGCCCCGCCGCGCTGGCCGCGATCACCATGCCCACGCTGGTCCTGTGCGGGGATCAGGACAACGACAACGGCTCGGCCGACAATCTGGCCGCAGCCCTGCCCAATGCCCGCCGGGCCACGATTCCGGGCACCCACATGAGCTGTGTGACCCGGCCCGAGCTGGGCCAGGAACTGGTTTCATTTCTGACCACTGACGCTTGACCTCAGCCGCGCGGGGGGGCACCCAGACGCCATGACCGCGCGCGCACGACGCGCGCGACACATCGCTCCAGGGAGTGTCCCGAATGATGAAGTCGCTTGTGTCCGGCCTTGCGCTGGCTGTTTCCATGCTTGCTATGCCGGCTCTGGCCGCCCCGGCTGCCGCCGCCACGCCCGAAGCTCCTGCCGCAGCGCCTGCTGCAACCCCCGCCGATGTCGATGCCTGGCTGGCCAGTGCCGACAAGGCCATGGCCGAGCAGACGGTCAAGTCGGGCCATGTGCAGTGGGTCTACCAGACCTATGTCAACGACGACACCGCGGGAATCGTGGCCGACAGCGATGCTGCCGGAACCCTGCTCCAGGTCGCCCAGGCCAAGCAGGCCGCCGCCTTTGCCAAAGTTCCCGGCCTTTCGCCCGAGACCTTGCGCAGGCTGACGATGATCCGCACCGGGATCACCACCCCGGCCCCCTCGACGCCGGGCGCGGCCGAAGAGTTCTCGTCGCTTCAGGCCCATATCCAGGGCGTCTATGCCACGGGCCATGCCACGCGCGGCGGTGTCTCGATCAGCGGGCACGAGGTCGAGAACGCGATGATCACCGATCGCAATCCCGACGAACTGAAGGAAATGTGGCTCTCGTGGCACGACAGCGTGGGCGCGCCGATGAAGGCCGACTATGCGCGCATGGTCGCAATTTCCAACGCGGGCGCGCGCGAGCTGGGCTATTCCGATACCGGCGCGCTCTGGCGCGGCAATTATGACATGACCCCCGACGAATTTGCCGCGATGACCGAAAAGGTCTGGGGGCAGGTGCGCCCGCTCTACCAGCAGCTTCACTGCTATGTGCGCGGCAAGCTCAACGCGAAATATGGCGATGCGGTGCAGGCGAAGACCGGCCCGATCCGTGCCGACCTGCTGGGCAACATGTGGGCCCAGGAATGGGGCGGCATCTACGACATCGTGGCCCCCAAGGGCGCGGGCGACATCGGCTACGACCTGACCGACCTGCTCAAGGCCAAGGGCTATGACCCGATCAGGATGGTCAAGACCGGCGAGCAGTTCTACACCTCGCTCGGCTTTGCGCCGCTGCCCAAGACTTTCTGGGAGCGTTCGCAGTTCACCAAGCCGCGCGACCGCGAAGTCGTGTGCCATGCCTCGGCCTGGGACATCGACAACAAGGACGACTTGCGCGTCAAGATGTGCCTCGAAGTCAACGCGACCGACTTCTCGACCGTCCACCACGAACTGGGCCACAACTTCTACCAGCGTGCCTATTCGATCCAGCCGCTGCGCCTTTACGAGGAAAGCGCCAACGACGGTTTCCACGAGGCCATCGGCGATACCATGGCGCTCTCGATCACGCCCGACTATCTGGTGAAGCTGAACCTGCTCGATCCAGCCAAAGTGCCCGGACCCGACAAGGACATCGGCCTGCTGCTGCGCCAGGCGATGGACAAGGTGGCGTTCCTGCCCTTCGGCCTGATGATCGACCGCTGGCGCTGGGGCGTGTTCGACGGTTCGATCACCCCGGCCACCTATGAAAAGGCGTGGAACGACATGCGCCTGCGCTATCAGGGCATCGTGCCGCCGGGCCCGCGCGGGGCCGACGCCTTCGATCCGGGCGCCAAGTATCATGTGGCCGCCAGCGTGCCCTATACCCGCTACTTCCTTGCGCGGATCCTCCAGTTCCAGTTCTACGAGGCCGCCTGCAAGCAGGCCGGGTGGAAGGGCCCGCTGCACCGGTGCAGCTTCTATGGCAACCGCAAGGTCGGCGCCAACCTCGACGCGATGCTCAAGATGGGCGCCTCGCGTCCCTGGCCCGAGGCGCTCAAGGTCTTCACCGGCACGCGCGAGATGGATGGCGGGGCCATGCTCCGCTACTTCGCGCCGCTTTCGGCCTGGCTGAAGAAGCAGAACGAAGGGCAGGATTGCGGCTGGTAATCTGCCGCAGCGCAATATTGCCTGTTTACAAATGGAAAGGGCTGAAACCTGCCAGTTTCGGCCCTTTTTGTTGTGCGCTGCAAACATGCGCAGTCATGGGTCTTGGGCGTTACAAATCGTTTGTTGTGAAAATCGCGGAGGCATGAGAAAACAGGTCAACAAATAAGAACAGATGTTGAGGATGCTGGTGATGGAAATCAAACTTCCCGCCATTGCTTCGTGTGTTGCCGCTTTCGCGCTGGCGGCTTCGTGCGGTGATGCCGCCGCCGCCGCACCCGAAAGCGTGGAAACGGTTTCGGCGACCAGCCCGGCCAGCGTGGTTGCCGCGCTGGCGGCGCAGGGGTACGAGGCCGCGCTGGGGCAGGATGGCTCGGGCGATCCGCTGGTCACGGCCCGGATCGGCGGCTGGCGCACGCAGATCGTCTTCTATGACTGCAACGAGGTGACCCACGCCGGATGCCAGTCGTTGCAGTTTGCCAGCAGCTTCCATCCCGAGCGCCCGTTCAGTGCGGAAAAGGCGGTCGAATTCGTCAACGCCAACCGCTTTGGCGCAGTCTCGGTGGCGCCCGACAAGTCGGTCACCGTCTCGTGGGACGTGATCACCGGGCGCGGGCTCGATGCTTCGGTCTTCGCGATGGTGGTCAGGTCCTATCGCATGGCGCTCGATTCAATCGGCAGCGAGGTGTTCGCGCAAGCCAGCCACCCCCAACTGGCCAGCGCCGCGCGCTGAGCCTTTTGGCCGGGGGTGTGCGGCCTATCGGACAGCAAAGCCCTTAGAGCCCGACCCAAAAGTCGGGCGGCTGAGGTTTGGCGAGGGATTTTGGGTCACCACAAGAAGGCTGAGAGCCCAGCGATGCTGGAAGCATCGTGGCGAACAGCCGACGCCGTGGTGGCGCAAAAGACCCGCCAAACCGGCCCGAAGGACTTTTGGGTCGGGCTCTTAGCGGAACGGCGGTTCGTTGAACGCGCGCAGCTTGCGGCTGTGCAGGCGGCTGCCTTCGGCGCGTAGTAGGGCGCAGGCGGTCGTGCCGATTTCGAGGTGGGCGGCGATGGCTTCCTCGTAGAAACGGTTGGCCTGCCCCGGCAGCTTGATCTCGCCATGGAGCGGCTTGTCCGAGACGCACAACAAGGTGCCATAGGGCACGCGGAAGCGATAGCCCTGCGCGGCGATGGTCGCGCTTTCCATGTCGATGCCGACTGCGCGGCTCAGGCTCAGGCGGCGGGCCGAATGGGTATAGCGCAGTTCCCAGTTGCGGTCGTCGGTCGTCACGATGGTGCCGGTGCGCATGCGGGTCTTGAGGTCCGCGCCGCCACTGCCGCTGACGACTTCAGCCGCGCGGGCCAGCGCCACCTGCACTTCGGCGATGGCCGGAACCGGGATTTCCGGGGGCAGCACGTCGTCGAGCACGTGGTCGTCGCGCAAATAGGCATGGGCGAGCACATAGTCGCCGATCTTCTGCGTCGGGCGCAGGCCCCCGCAGTGGCCGATCATCAGCCAGGCTTCGGGGCGCAGGACGGCCAGATGGTCGCAGATGGTCTTTGCGTTCGACGGGCCGACCCCGATATTGACCAGCGTGATCCCCGAGCGGTCGGGCCGGATCAGGTGGTAGGCGGGCATCTGGTGGCGGCGCCATGCGGTGTCGGACAGGCGATCGCGCGCGCTGTCGGTCGCGGTGTCGAGGGTGAGACCACCTGCGCCCGTCAGCGCGACGAAATCGTCCTGGCCCAACTGGCGCCCGGCCCAGTCGACGAATTCGTCGACATAGCGGTGGTAGTTGGTGAACAGGATGTAGCGCTGGAAATCGGCCGGATTGGTGCCGGTATAGTGGGCCAGCCGGGCGAGGCTGAAATCGGTGCGCAGCCCGTCGAACAGGGCAAGCGGGGCCGGGCCGTTGAGCCAGTCGAGACCCGGATCGATGGCATCGGCGATCTCGTCGCCGATATGGGCCAGATCGGTCGTCGGGAAATGCTTGGCCAGTTCGTTGGGTGAAATCGTGCCAAAGCCGAGCGAGCTGTCGACGACATAGGGAAACGGGATTTCCTGCGCCGAAGTGCCCACTTCGAGGGTCACTTCGTAATCGGCGCCCAGCAGGCCGAGCTGTTCGACCAGATAGGCGCCGAACAGGGCCGGGCGGGTGATCGTGGTGGCATAAGTGCCCGGACGGGTCAGGCGGCCAAAGGCGCGGCCTGCCGCCGTGCCATGGCTGACGCCGCTGAAATGCAGGCGCAGTTCGGGATAGCAATAAGCGCCCTGCGCGCGCGCTTGCGCATCGGGAAGGATGCCCTCGGCGATGTAGCGGGCGATGTCGGCCCTCAATCGCGCGCAGGCCGCGTCGTATCGCGCGGTCAGTTCGGCCAGAATGGGTGCGGGATCGGTGGCGGTGAACGGTTCGCTTGCTGTCATGCCCAAGATGTAGCGTGCCATCGGGGCGTGGCAAGATGCCGTCTGTGCAACCGAAAAAGGGCGCCCCTTGCGGAGCGCCCTTTCGCGATTCGATGCCGTGGCAGCGAAAAAGGGATCAGGCTTCGGCCTGGCCTTCTTCGAGCAGCTCGGTCGGGATTTCACCCGGTTCGGCATTGGGATCGTAGGCTTCGGTGAAGCCGCCCGAGGTCTCGCCGTCGAACATGGCGTCGATCACGTCGACACCCTTCGACTGGAGTTCGGCTTCGTCGGTCGAACGGGCGACGTTGACCTTGACGGTGACCGAAACTTCGGGGTGCAGCGAGACGCGAACGTCGAACACGCCGATGGTCTTGATCGGGCGTTCGAGCACGATCATGGCCTTGGTCACCTTGGCGCCGGCTTCGACCAGCGCGTCGACGATGTCGCGCACCGAGACCGAGCCGTAGAGGTGGCCGGCGTTGGACGACGCGCGGATCAGCACGACTTCCTTGCCTTCGACCGAGCCGGCTTCGCCCAGAGCTTCTTCACGGCGAGCCGCGTTTTCAGCTTCGATGCGAGCGCGGTTGGCTTCGAAGACCTTGCGGTTGGCTTCGTTGGCGCGCAGGGCCTTCTTGTTGGGAAGAAGGAAGTTGCGGGCGTAGCCGTCCTTCACGGTGACTTCGTCACCGATGTGGCCGAGCTTTTCGATGCGCTCAAGCAGGATGATCTGCATGGTCTCTGCTCCTTACTTGACGATGTAGGGCAGGAGGCCGATGTGCCGGGCGCGCTTGATCGCCTGGCTCAGCTCACGCTGCTTCTTGGCCGAAACGGCGGTGATGCGCGACGGGACGATCTTGCCACGTTCGGACATGAAACCCTGGAGGAGGCGCACGTCCTTGTAGTCGATCTTCGGAGCGTTCTTGCCCGAGAACGGGCAGCTCTTGCGGCGGCGGAAAAACGGACGAGCCATGACTTATTCCCCTTCGCGTTCGCGACGGCGGCTGCGCTCGCGGTCGTTCTTGCGCATCATCACCGACGGGCCGGCTTCGTGTTCTTCCACGCGCACGGTCATGTAGCGGATGACGTCTTCGTTGATCGCCGTCTGGCGTTCCAGCTCGGCCACGACACCGGCGGGGGCGTCGATGTTGAGCATCACGAAGTGGGCCTTGCGGTTCTTCTGAATCTTGTAGGCCAGCGAACGCAGACCCCAGGTTTCGGTCTTGGTGACCTTGCCCTGGTTGGATTCCACGATTTCGGTGGCGGCAGCGGCGAGCGCATCGACCTGAGCCTGGCTCAGATCCTGGCGCGCCAGAAAGACATGCTCGTACATCGGCATGCTTTGCGTCCTTTATCTCGTCTAACCGATCGCTGGCTTGTCCGCGGGATTGCGGGGCCCCTCCGGCTTTCTTCCTTTTCCATGTGCGATTCGCGACACGGAAGGGCCGCCCTTAGCCGTTTTGGGGGGGATTGCAAGCGTTCCGGGCCTCTGGACGCGCGCGTTTGGGCGGAGGCGCTGCGCCAAACAGCGTGGCCAGAACCGGCACGCGGCGCACGATCAGGAAGCACACCACCGCCCCTGCCAGCACCACCGCGCACATGCCCGCCCAGACCAGCAGCGGCATCGGCAGGTCGGTCCACCCCAGCCGCGCCATGACCAGAACCAGCACCATCGCCACCATCAGGTGGAACAGATAGATTGCCATGGCCCCGTCGACGAGGAACGAGACGATGCGGTTGGGCCGGTCGAAGGCATGGGCGAGCAGGCGGAACACCAGCAGGCTCATCGCATAGGCCAGTGCCCCCGCGATGGCCCCGTCGACCACGCGCAGGAGCGGCGAAGGGTTCTCTTCGAGCCCGAAGTGCGGGCGCACCAGCGGATCGAGCGCGAAGTGGCCGAGCAGGAGCGGGATCGTCACGAGCCAGGGCCAGGCCTTGCGATAATTGAACAGCGTGTCGCCCAGCCTGAGCCGCCAGGCCAGCGTGCCCAGCGCAAAGGCGGGCAGGTATTGCAGGTAGCGCAGCAGCAGTTGCTGCTCGAACACCGCCTCGCTGTCCTGAAGATCGCATACGATCCCCAGCGCGATCACCCCGCCGCCCCACAGCGCCAGCGCCAGCAAGGCCAGCGGCCATGTGCCGGGATCGAGCCCGAGCAGGGGCCGCCAAAGCTGGTCGGAAAGGCGCGAGACACGCGGGCGCAGGACATAGGTGAACACATAGCCGAGCAGCACGATCAGGAACCACAAGTGCTCGAAGGCCACCGGCACCCCGCGATAGCCGTTTTCCCATGCCGGGGAGAGCGCGACCTTGAGGCGGTACTGGACGAGGCCGAGCGTGAAGACACTGGCCAGCAGGGGCAGGGCAACGCGGCGCAGGCGATCGGCCAGCCAGTCGTGCCGCCCGCGTCGCTGGCTGGCCATGCCCGCGAAATAGCCCGCCAGCATGAAGAACGCCGACATGCGGAACGCATGGATGAACGAAAGCCCGATCCCCACCGCCGGATCGGCGACGAAACCGGGAAAACCCGGCGAAAGGATCATCGTGGCGGTCGTCGCGACGTGGAAGGGAATGCCCAGCAACAACAGCACGGCACGCGCCGCGTCGAGATGGTGAAGGCGGGTCGTCATCGCGCCGGCCCTATCGCGCCCGAACGCATGCGTCCATGGTCTTGCGCGGCCGATGCGCTTCGTCATCTCCTGATCCTGGAGCGGCTTGTGATCCGGCTGCATCGGATCAACCGCTCCAGGGTTCTGTTTTGCCGCGTTTTCCCGGATGCCGGGTCATTCCCCCCGGCCTGAAACCGCTCTAGGCTGTAGCGGCAATGACCGGGTTTTCCTCAGGCTCGGGCACTTCGGCGCGGCCCACGCGCATCGTGCGGGCGGGAACCCTGAACAGGCCGATGCGGTTTGCCGCATCGCCCAGATCCTCGCGCGAGGTCAGGCTGATCAGCCAGGGCGCGCCAAACAGGCCCAGTGTGAGCGGGAGGAGCCAGAGCGCGGTTGTCGTGTCGAGGAAGGCGGTGGCGGCAAAGGCCAGCCCCAGCAGCAGGTGGTCGCGCAACTTGGGCAGGATCGCGCGGACCGGAATGGCCTGTGCCTCGCGGTTCTGGGTGTTCCATTGCGAGGGGATGCCCAGCAGCAGGCCCAGCAACGCCTTGATCTGGAGAACCATCGAGACCGGGGCGAACAGGGTCGAGAGCACGAGTTCGACGAAGACCGAGCGCGCCGCGCGCAGGGGCCCGCCAAAGGAGGCGCAGCGTTCGCGGTCGGCCAGAATCCAGATCAGTCCCATCGCCTTGGGGCCGAACAGGAGCAGCACGGTGAGCGCCAGCACGCCCGAGGGCACGGCGACCAGCGAGGTGTGGTCGGCTTCGGCGCCGACTTGCGCGATCGTGGTGATCAGCAGCAGGAGCCAGCCCGGCGAGGTCAGGTAGGCGCAGGCGCCGATCAGCAGGTGCAACCGGCTGGTGGCCGACAGGCCCGAGGTGCCCAGCAGGCGCAAGTGCTGGAGATTGCCCTGCATCCAGCGGCGGTCGCGCAGGGCGTGATCGACGATGGTGGGCGGATATTCCTCGTAGCTGCCGCCGATCATGACCATGTGGACGGCCCAGCCGCGCCGCCGCAGCAGGGCCGATTCGAACATGTCGTGGCTCAGGATATGGCCGCCGAACGGGGGCTTGCCGGGCAGGTCGGGCAGGCCACAACTTTCGGCGAAGGCGCGCGTGCGCACGATGGCGTTGTGGCCCCAGAAATTGGCTTCCGCGCCCGACCACCACAAGAGCCCCGCCGAGCTGATCGGGCCATAGGCCTCGCTGGCGAACTGCATCCAGCGCTGGAACAGCGTGCGCGCGTTGGTGATCATCGGCACGGTCTGGAGCAGGCCGATCGAGGGGCGCGCTTCCATGATCGAGGCCAGACCCACGATGGCCCGTCCGGTCATCACGCTGTCGGCGTCGAGCACCAGCATGTTTTCATAGGCCCCGCCAAAGCGGCGGACCCATTCGGCGACATTGCCGGGCTTGCGCGCGATGTTCTTCTCGCGCCGCCGGTAATAGACGGCAATGGGCGCGCGGGCGGCCAGTTCGGCCCAGGCGGCCAGCTCGTCCTTGCCATGGGCGGGGTTGGAATCGCTGAGCACGAAGAAGTCGATGAAGCGCGCGCCGCCTTCGCGGGCAATCGCATAGGCCATCGCCTCGACCCGCGCGAAGGTGGCGCCCACGTCCTCGTTGTAGACCGGCATCAGCACGGCGGTGCGCTTGGTCAGGCTGGCGGCGGGTGAGGGGACCGGCACGAAGCCGGGATGGGCGCCGCTCATCAGTTGCAGGAAGCCGATGGTCGAACTGACGAAGCCGAACGCGACCCAGCTGAACAGCGGCACGAAGAACAGCAGCAGCGCCACGTCGAACACGTCGAGCCCGTCGCGCGAGAAGGCCTCGCGCACCGCGCTCGATGCGGCCAGTGCCAGAACGGCGGTCAGCGTGATGAGCAGCAGCCGCTTGACCATCAGCCCGTGCGGGCGGGTGAGCACCTCGCGCCGGGCGGGCGGATTGCCGAACAGGTTCTGCACCGGCATGTCGAGCGGGGATTCGGCCGGAAGCTGGGCCGGGGGCGAGGATGAGCTGGGCCCGTCGAACGGACCGGCCTCGGGCATGGGGGGAAGGGGCGCTGCCGGATCGCTCATGGCTTGACCGATATGATCACGGTTTCGCTCAGGGCGCTACCCCCGCGCTGGAGGAAGACCCGGAAATCGCGCTGTTCGAGGCCTTGCGTCTTCACGTCGATGGTCACGCGCCACTGGTTCCGCCGTCCGGCGATGGGGCCATAGGCGCGGGTCAGCACGGCCTTGGCGGGAAGATCGAACTGCGGGGCAAGGCCGCTGTTGCGGTCGAGCCCTGCCAGCACGTCGCCCTCGAAGTCGAAGACATAGCGCGTCGCGCCGGGGATCGCGTCGGCGCCGGGAACCCCGCCCGGACCCGAAAAGTGCTGGACACAGCGCGCGTTGGCGTTCGCGGACGGGTCTTTCGAGGTCCAGGTCAGGCGATAGGCCAGATCGCGGCGCTCGCCCGCGCGGGCGGGACGGTCGCTGAGCCAGAAGGCGGCGGTGTTGTCGACCGTTTCGGAGATCGTCGGGAACGCATAGAGCGCCACCGCGCCCGGTCCCCAGTCCCCCTGCGGCTCGACCCAGAGCGAGGGGCGGCGGTCGTAGAAGTTGAGGTCGTCCTGATAGTGATCGAAGACCTGATCGCGCTGGAGCAGGCCGAACGCCTTGAGCGAATCGGCGCGGAACGTGTTGGTGCGCGGTTCCGAAGGGTTTTCCAGCGGGCGCCAGATGCGCTCGCCACTGGCCATGAGGATGGCCAGACCATCCGAATCATGGACTTCCGGGCGCCAGTCGTGGCGGTCGATGCTGGTGCCTTCGTCGAAGCAGAACATGCTGGTCATCGGCGCGAGGCCGAGGCGCTTGATGTCCTTGCGCAGGAACAGGCTCACCTTGATGTCCTGCACCACGCCGGCCTCGACCTGCCGGGTGTCGAAGGCATAGGCGCCGGTCAGCGAGGGGCCTTCGAGCAGGGCATGGATGACCACATGCTGCCGCCCCGGCTCGCCGCCCAGATCCTCGATCCAGAATTCGGTGAACTCGGGAAATTCCTCGGTGCCCGGAACCAGCCCGGTATCGACGGCGACACCGCGCGCGGACAGGCCATACTGGTCGCGCTCGCCCGCCGTGCGGAAATAGGATGCGCCCAGAAACGCCAGCCAGTCGGCGTGGTTGTCGCCATACATCACGCGGAAACCCGCCGGTTCGACCGGGGTGGTGCCGCCGAACAGGCCCTTGATATCGATCAGCGTGCGCGCCTTGCCCTGTGCGACGACGTTGATCCCCACGGCAAAGGGCGCGGTTTCGCGGCGGGTGGGGAACAGGCGGACATGGCCGGGCAGGCTCTGCGCCGGGCCATAAGTCAGCCGGGCCTGATCATCGAACGTGGGGGAGGCATGGGGCGAGACGGGCCGGGCGACGAAAGCATGGCGGGCCGAGGCCTGCGCGCGGGCGACCAGACGGTCCCACGAAAAGGGCCGGGCCGGGCCCAGATTGCCCGAAGAGGCCGGATCGGCGGCAGCCTTGGCGAAAGGACGGGACGGCATGGCGGCCAGCCCTGCCAGCGCAAGGGCCATCGAGCCCACTGCACGGCGCGAGAAGCCCGCTGCCGCAGCGGCGGCGGGGCGATCGGTCTTGTCGGTCATCGGTCTGTAACGCAGCCTCCGGCTTATGGTTTCCCGGACTTCGCGTCCGGCCCCGTGGCGCCCTGCAAGGACGCGGTGGGCGCCCGGCGCCCGGTGATCACCTGAACGCCCGGTTCCAGCCCATTGGCGAGGATTTCGGTGCGGCGCCCGTCGCTCACGCCGGTCGACACGGCGACCTGACGCGGATCGTCCTTGCCCGCCAGAACATAGATCGTGCCCGCGCGCGGGGCGACGCCATCGGGGGTGAAGCCCAGCGCGGCATTGGGAACCAGCAGGACGCCCTCGCGCGCGGGAAGTTCGATTTCGACCGTGGCGGCAACGCCGGGGCGGACCTTGAGCGCTTCCTCGCCGCCGCTTTCGCCGCTTTGCGCGGCGTCCGGCGCGGGCGGATCGAGGGCGAAGACCGCGAGGCGGTCCTGCCCCTGGGTGTCGGCGCGGGCCTCGATCCGCACCAGCCGGGCGCTGCGGACATGATCGGGGGTGTCGGCCAGCAGCACGCGGGCCTTGGCCGAGGGGGCGAGGCGCTGGGCTTCGTCGGCGCGCAGCGGCACGCTCACCACCAGCCGGTCGAGCCCGGTGGCCAGCGTCAGCAGCGGGGTGCCGGGGCGCACGATCTGGCCGG
>DQVI01000136.1 GCA_015661825.1 Novosphingobium capsulatum | reverse complement strand
CCTGCTGCGGCCATGGCGGCTGGGCCGCGACCGCTGGACGGCGCCGAGCGCGGCGCTGGGCGTGCTGATGCTCGGCGTGCTCGACGGGATGCTGCTGGCCATCGGCCTCAGTCTGGCCCAGTTGCTCTATCGCCTCGCCCACCCCTCGCTGAGCGAACTGGGCCGCCTGAGCCCGGACGTGCCCGACGACCCGGAACAGGGCCACGATTTCGTCGACCGTCGCGCCCATCCCGAAGCCGGGGCCGTGCCCGGCCTCGCGCTCTATCGCCCCAACGCCCCGCTGTTCTTCGCCAATGCCGAAACCGTGCTGGGGCTCGTCGCCACGCGGGCGCAGGCGGCGGGGTGCAAGGTGGTCGTGCTCAGCCTCGAAGAAAGCGACGACCTCGACAGCACCGCCGCCGAGGCGCTGGCCGAACTGCACGCCACCCTCGTCGCGCGCGGAGGACGGCTGATTCTGGCGCGCACCCACGACCGCGCCCGCGCGGTGATCGCCGCCGCCGGGCCCGCGATGGCCGAACTGGCGCGCCATGCCACTTTCAGCGTTGCCGATGCCGTCGCACTGGCGCAAACAACCATCCCGGAGGCCTGAGCCATGTCCCTTGCCGGTCCAATCATCCAGCCGATTCTCAAGGCCGTCGCCATTGCCGACTTGCGCCCCACGCAGATGACGGTGGGCATGCGCGAGGTGGAGCGCAAGCGGCGCGACTGGATCGCCCGCCGCTCTGTCCACGAGACCGAGGCCGCCCGCTATCTGGGCGCGCACATGATCCCCGCCGTGGTCGGCCCGGACGAGACGTGGTGGATGCTCGATCACCATCATCTGGCGCTCGCGCTGCACCTTGAAGGGGTGGAAGACGTGATGGTCTCGGTCGTTGCGCGCCTGTCGCACCTGTCGCGCCGCCGCTTCCTCGCCTTCATGGACGCGCAGAACTGGCTGCACCCCTATGACGCGCGCGGGCGCCGCCGCGAATGGAAGGCCCTGCCCCACCATGTCGGGCAACTGGAGGACGACCCGTGGCGCTCGCTGGCAGGCGCCGTGCGCCGGGCGGGCGGCTATGCCAAGACGGGGCGGCCCTATGCCGAATTTCTCTGGGCGGACTTCTTTCGCGACCACTTCGGCCCGCGCAAGCTGGCCCAAAAGTTCGACAAGACCCTGTCCGATGCCACCGACCTGGCCCGCAGCCACGCGGCGCGACACCTGCCCGGCTTTGCGGGCCCCGACGAAGACGACTGAAAGCCCAGCCTCGCCACAAGAACGGCCCCATCCAAAGCTCATGGGGTGCAGGGGGCCCTGCCCCCTGCAATATCCCTTTCTTTTATTACAATCCGCGAGGCGACAGCCCGCCCCGCAGTTTTACCGGGCCAGGCCGAACGTGCCGGGCGGCATGCCGGTCACGCCGCTGTCCACCTCGAACAGGGCGCCATCGAACTCGGTCGGATCGTCGAGCCCCACGCGCGCGCTGGTCACGAACATGCGGTCGAGGGCGTCACCGGCAAAGGCGATGTTGGTGATCCGTCGCGCGGGCAGTTCGATCACGCGGTCAAGGCGACCATCGGGGGCATAGCGGCTGATCCGTCCGCCGTCCCAGTGGGCCGACCACAGGAAGCCTTGCGCATCGCAGGCCATGCCGTCGGGATAGCCATCAGCCTCGCCCAGTTCCACGAAGACCGCGCGCGCACCGGCCCCTTGCGCCTCCAGCGCGAAGCGGTAGATCGTCCGCCTGGCGCTGTCGGCATGGTAGAGCCACTGGCCGCATGGCGAAAAAGCCGGGCCATTGGGCACGTTGTAGCCGGTGTCGATGGTTTCAAACGTGCCATCGGGCGCAAGGCGATAGAGCGCGCCCGTGGCCGCTTCCTCGGCCATGTCCATCGTTCCGCACCAGATCGCGCCGTGGTGGTCGACCTTACCGTCGTTCATGCGGTTGCCCGGCAGGTGCGGCTCGGGATCGTGGCAGGGGCCGATCTCCAGCGGATCGAGCGTGATCCGCGCCACCCCGCTGCGAAAGCCGCCCAGAAGGCCGCCCTCGCCATGGGCGGCCACCCAGCCCAGCGGCTCGGGCATGGTCCAGCGGGTGATCGCCCCGCTGGCCAGATCGAGCCGGTTGAGCGCGGGGGCCAGGATGTCGGTCCAGTACAAGGCGCCGTCGCGCGGGCACCACAGCGTGCCCTCGCCCAGCGTATCGGCAATATCGCGCTCGACCTTGCGCCAAAGCGTCATCCCGGCCTCCGTCACGTCTTAGTGGTTGTCGCGCGGGAGGCCGCGCGTCTGGGCGATACGCTGATACTTTTCAGCGCCTTCGAGGATCGCCCCGGTGTTCATCTGGCCGACCAGCGCGCGCTGGATCTCCTGCCACGGGGTCTGGCTGGCGGGATAGGGATAGCCGCCTTTCGCCTCGAGCGCGGCCCGACGCGCGGCCAGTTCCTCGTCGGAGACCAGCACGTTGACCGTGCCCGCCCTGAGGTCGATCCGCACGCGGTCGCCGGTTTCGAGCAGGGCCAGACCGCCCATCGCCGCCGCTTCGGGGCTGGCGTTGAGGATCGAAGGGCTGCCCGAAGTGCCCGACTGGCGCCCGTCGCCAACGCAAGGCAGCGCGCTGACGCCTTCGGTGATCAGGTAGGCGGGCGGGCGCATGTTGACGACTTCAGCCGCGCCCGGATAGCCAATGGGCCCGGCCCCGCGCATGAACAGCAGCGTTTCAGGCGTGATGCCGACCGCCGGATCGTCGATGCGGTGGTGATAGTCTTCGGGCCCGTCGAAGACCACGCAGGGACCCTCGAAGGCTTCCGGGTCATTGGGGTTCGACAGGTAGCGGCTGCGGAATTCTTCGCTGATCACGCTGGTCTTCATGATTGCCGCATCGAACAGGTTGCCCGAGAGGACGAGGAAGCCCGCCTCTTCCTTGAGCGGCTGGGCGAAGGGACGGATGACCTTCTCGTCCTCGATTTCCACGCCCCGGCAATTCTCGCCCATGGTCTTGCCATTGACGGTCATCGCGCCTTCATGGATCAGGCCCTGCCCGATGAGCTGGCTGACCACCGCCGGAACGCCGCCCGCGCGGTAATAGTCCTCGCCCAGATATTCGCCCGCCGGTTGCAGGTTGACGAGCAGCGGCACCTTGTGGCCCAGCCGCTGCCAGTCGTCGAGCGGCAGGTCGACGCCGACATGCCGGGCGAGCGCGGCCAGATGGATCGGCGCATTGGTCGATCCGCCGATGGCCGAATTGACGACGATGGCGTTGTGGAAGGCCTCGATGGTGAGGATGTCCGAAGGCTTGAGGTCTTCACGCACCATGTCCACGATGCGCTTGCCGGTGTGGTAGGCGCATTCCTGACGGTCGCGATAGGGCGCGGGGATCGCCGCCGAACCGGGCAGCATCATGCCCAGCGCCTCGGCCAGCGAGTTCATCGTGGTGGCCGTGCCCATCGTGTTGCAATAGCCCGTCGAGGGGGCCGACGAGGCAACGAGCTTGATGAAGCCCTCGTCGTCGAGTTCACCCGCCGCCAGCATCTGGCGGCCCTTCCACACGATCGTGCCCGAGCCGGTGCGCTCGCCCTTGTGCCAGCCGTTGAGCATCGGGCCGACCGAGAGCGCGATGGCCGGAATGTTGACCGTGGCCGCCGCCATCAGCAGCGCGGGCGTGGTCTTGTCGCAGCCGGTGGTCAGCACCACGCCGTCGAGCGGATAGCCGTAGAGCGCCTCGACAAGGCCGAGATAGGCCAGGTTGCGGTCGAGCCCGGCGGTCGGGCGCTTGCCGGTTTCCTGGATCGGGTGGACCGGAAACTCGATGGCGATGCCGCCCGCCTCGCGGATCCCCTCGCGGATGCGCTCGGCCAGCACGAGGTGATGGCGGTTGCAGGGGGAAAGGTCGCTGCCGGTCTGGGCGATGCCGATGATCGGCTTGCCGCTGCGCAGCTCTTCGAGGCTGAGGCCGAAATTCAGGTATCGCTCCAGATAGAGCGAGGTCATGTCGATATTGTCGGGGTTATCGAACCAGGCGCGCGAGCGCAGCGTCGAGGGGCCATGGGGCGTTTTGGGGTCGGTCATAGGGGCCTGTTCAGCGCGAGGTGGTGACGCGATAGATCATGACATGGCGATAGGGCTTGCCAGGATCGACGCGGGTGGAAACAAAGGCGGGATGGTGGACCGCATCGGGGAACTTCTGCGGTTCGAGCGCGATGCCATCGCCCATGCGATAGACATGGCCGTGCTTGCCAACGAGCGTCCCGTCGAGGAAATTGCCGGTGTAGAGTTGCACGCCCGGTTCGGTCGACAGCACTTCGAGCACCCGGCCCGAGGTGCGATCTTCGAGCCGCGCGACCAGTTCGGGGCTGGCAGTCACCCCCTTGTCGAGCGCGAAGTTGTGGTCATAGCCGCGCCCGGCGACGATCTGCGGGTCGGTGCCGTCGCGCAGGCCATCGGCCAGGCGGCGTCCCCCGGTGAAATCGAACACGGTGTTCACCACCGGGCGCAATTCGCCCGTGGGGATCAGCGCGGCATCGACCGGGGTATAGGCGCGGGCCGGAATGGTCAGCACTTCGTCCATTGCCCCGTCGGGCGAGCCTTCGCCCGCGAGGTTGAAAATGCCGTGGTTGGTCATGTTGATGATGGTGGGCTTGTCGGTGCTCGCGGCAAAGGCGATGGTCAGGTCGCCCTTGTCGTCGAGCGAATAGGTCACGCTCGTGCGGACGGTGCCGGGATAGCCGGCCTCGCCATCGGGGCTGACACGGGCCAGTTCGACACTGGCGACCGGCCCGGACCTGACCGCAACGACCTGCCACACCTGCTTGTCGAAGCCCTGCCCGCCGCCGTGGAGGCTGTTGACCTTGTTGTCGTTGAGGGGGAGCTGGAAGCTCTTGCCATCGAGCGTGAAGCGCCCGCCCGCTATGCGGTTGGCCACGCGCCCCACGGTGACGCCGAAGAAGTTGGGATGATCGACATAGCCGGCCAGATCGTCGTAGCCGAGCAGCACGTCGGCCAGATGGCCCTGACGGTCGGGCGTGACAAGCGATTGCAGCGTGGCGCCATAGCTCAGGATGCGCGCGGAAACGCCGTTCCGGGCATTGAGCGTGATCGCCATGATCCGGCTGCCATCGGCCAGCGTGCCCGCCTCGTCCTGAAGCGCCTCCACGGGCGCGGCGGGCGTGGCAGGCGTGGCGGTCGCGGCACAGGCCCCGCCCTGTGGAACAAGGGCCAGAGCCGCCACCGCGACACCGACGGCACGACTGACTGCCTTCGTGTTCATCCCATCCTCCATCATCGACCTGTTTTTCCCCGCTGTTTTACCCCCGCCGTTTTTCCCTCTTCGCGAAACGCGCCGGCAGCGCAGCACGGGTCATTGACGCGGCCATGATTTATCATATAGTCCGACAAATAGAAGGAACGCAAGCCGGATCATAAAAGCCGCCGGACGTCCTTCGGGTATCAGTTGAGAGGATTTCCATGCCCCCTGTCGTGACTACGGCGGCGTCGCAGGCCGACCCGCATTCAAACGCCCCGGACCAGTCCATGCCTCATGGCGGAAGCTATGGGCGCGCGCTGACGCTGCTGGCCACGCTGTTCTTCATGTGGGGCTTCATCACGGTGATCAACAACACGCTGCTGCCGCATCTGCGCAGCGTGTTCGAACTGAGCTACACCCAGACCACGCTGATCGAATCGGTGTGGTTCATCGCCTATTTCTTTGCCTCGATCCCCTCGGCCAAGCTGATCGAGCGGATCGGCTACAAGGCCTCGATGGTCACCGGCCTGCTGATCATGGCAGGCGGCGCGCTGGGCATGATGCTGGCGGCCAGCATCCCGTCCTACAGCGTCACGCTGGTCATGCTGTTCGTGATCGCCAGCGGGATCACCCTGCTTCAGGTCGCCGCCAATCCCTATGTCGCGGTGGTCGGCCCGGCCGAGACCGCCTCCTCGCGGCTCACGCTGGTCCAGGCGCTCAATTCGGCGGGTACGATGATGGCCCCGCTGTTCGGCTCCTATCTCATCCTGGGCCGGTCGAAGAGCGGCACGGCGGTTGACGGCGCAGTGCTGACCCCGGCCGAGCGCCTGGCCGATGCCCACTCGGTGATCCTGCCCTATGCGCTGGTTGCGGTCGTGCTGATCGTGCTGGCGGTGGTCATCGCGCGCTATCCGCTGCCCGCCATGGGCAGCGCCAACAGCCGCATGGCCCGCGAGGAGCGCAAGGCCCATTCGCTCTGGGCCCACCGCAACCTCGTCTTCGGTATTCCGGCGATCTTCATCTACCTGATCGCCGAAATCGGCGTGGCCAACCTTTTCGTCAACTTCACCAGCCAGCACGACATCGGCAACCTCACCCACGAGCAGGCCGGTCGCTATCTGACGCTGCTGTGGGGCGGGATGATGGTGGGCCGCTTTGCGGGCGCGGCGATCATGCAGAAAGTCAACGCACGCCATGTGCTGGCGGTGGCCTCGATCGGCGCCTTCATCGTCATGATGATCACCGTCCTGGCCCACGGGCCGGTGGCGATGGCCGCGCTGATCCTTGTCGGGCTGTTCCACTCGATCATGTTCCCCACGATCTTCACGCTGGGAATCAAGGGCCTGGGCCCGCTCACCGAGGAAGCCTCGGGGCTGCTGATCATGGCTATCGCGGGTGGGGCGCTGGTCGTCGTGCAGGGCCAGTTGGCCGATGCCTTCGGCCTTCAGACCTCGTTCCTGCTGACCGCCGCCTGCGAACTCTACATCCTGTTCTATGCGCTCTGGGGCGCGAAGACGAAAGAAGAGCAGGTTCGCTGACCGGAGTTTTGCCGGCGGCAAGGAAAAACCCGGAGAAAGATGGCTTTCTCCGGGTTTTTCGTGGTTTCTTCGGAAGGCTGGCGCCAAAGCCTCGCTCACTCCCGCCCGGCGTCAGCCATCACACTTGCGGTATCTTCGAGCGCGAGCTGGACAAGGGCCCCCATCGCCTCTGCCGCACCATCGCCATCGCCTTGCGCGATGGCCTCGTAGACGCGAACGTGGTCGGGGATCGGGTTGCGCGGCAATTCGCGGCCACGCTGCTTGAACTGGGTGGTCCAGTGGACCGCCGCGCCGATGCTGGCAGTCAGCACGATCATCGCGGCATTGTGGGTGGCATGGAGGATCGCGTCGTGGAAATCACGGTCGGCGGCCCGCCCGGCCTCGGTCGTCAGCGTGTGGCGGCGCATCAGGGTGAGCGCATCCTTCATCGCCTTGAGATCGGCCTTGTCGCGCCGCTGGGCGGCCAGCCTTGCCGCCGCCGGCTCGACCACCGCGCGCAGTTCGAACAGGTCGCGCACGAACTGGACATCGGGTTCGCCGGTAAAGGCCCAGGCCAGAACTTCGGGATCGAGCAGGTTCCAGCGCTCGCGCGGCTGGACCCGCGTTCCGGCCTTCGGGCGGCTCGACACCAGCCCCTTGGCCGTCAAAACCTGGATCGCCTCGCGATAGGCGCTGCGCGAAACCTTGAGTTCCTCGGCGAAGGCGACCTCGCCCGAAAGGATGTCTCCGGGCTGGTATTGGCCCGACAAAATTGCCGTTCCCAGCTTGAGCGCGATGGCGCCATGCAACCGCCGTCCCGGCCCGCGCGTATCCAGCCCGCGCGCCTCGGCGCCGCGCAGGCCATCGCCCGCCGCGCCAGTTTCGCACGCGAGCGCCGCATCACATTCTGCCGTCAAAATTTTCCGTTCTGTCACCGGGCCTGACTACCTCCTTGTCCGCTTTTGCTAGCAGGGAGTAGGGGGGCGGGGAACGACAATTATTGCGTTTGACAAAAACCCGGAATATGTCGGAGTAAATACTGGAGATGCACATGACCGAGTTCCGCTCCATTGTGGCCGAGACCGGCGCCGCCCATGGCGACCCGATTGCTGTCCACGGGCTTGAAGACGTGGCGCGCCTGTGCGCTGCTGCCGATGCCGCTTTCGATACCTATCGCGCCACCCCGCGCGAGGCACGCGCGGCCTTCCTCGAACGAATCGCCGACGAGATCCTGGCCATCGGCGAACCGCTGATCGCTGCGGCCATGCGCGAAAGCGGCTTGCCGCGCGCACGCCTCGAAGGCGAGCGCGGTCGCACGATGGGCCAGCTTCGGATGTTCGCATCGGTCGTGCGCGCGGGCGCATGGCAGCAGCTGCGCATCGATCCGGCCCTGCCCGACCGCGCGCCCCTGCCCCGTCCCGACTTGCGCCTGCGCATGATCCCGCTCGGCCCGGTGGCGGTGTTCGGTGCGTCGAACTTCCCGCTGGCCTTCTCGACCGCCGGGGGCGACACCGCCTCGGCGCTCGCCGCCGGGTGCCCGGTGGTGGTCAAGGGCCATCCGGCCCACCCTGAAACCGGCGCGCTGGTGGCCGGGGCGATTGCCCGCGCGGTTGCCGCCTGCGACCTGCCCGAGTGCGTGTTCGGCCATCTGGTCGGCCCCGGCAACGATCTGGGCGCGGCGCTGGTCGCCGATCCGCGGATCACGGCGGTGGGCTTCACCGGCTCGCGCGCAGGCGGCCTCGCGCTCGCCCGCATCGCGCAGGATCGCGACGTGCCGATCCCGGTCTATGCCGAAATGTCGGCGGTCAATCCGGTCCTGCTGATGCCCTCGGCGCTGGCGGCACGCGGCGCGGCGCTGGGCACGGCGTTCGTCGGCTCGCTCACGATGGGCGCGGGCCAGTTCTGCACCAATCCGGGCCTCGTGCTGGCGATTGCGGGCGAAGGCCTCGACGCCTTCCTTGGCGCCGCTCGCGAAGCGGTGAGCGCGGCCCAGCCGCAGGTCATGCTCACGGCGGGCATTCATGCCGCCTATGAAAAGGGCGTCGCGGCGCTCGCGGGTGCGGCTGGCGTGGAAACGCTGGGCAAGGGCGCCGAGGGCACCAGCCCCTGCGGCGGCGCGGCCCTGTTCGTGACCGATGCCAAGGCATTCCTCGCCAATCCGGCGCTGGGCCACGAAGTGTTCGGGTCCAGCTCGGTCATCGTGACCTGCGCCGACGAGGCCGAACTGGTCAGCGTGCTCAAGGGCCTCGAAGGCCAGCTGACCGCCACGCTGCACATGGACCAGGCCGACGAGGCGCTGGCCGCGCGCGTGCTGCCGATCCTCGAACGCAAGGCCGGGCGCATCCTCGCCAATGGCTGGCCCACCGGTGTCGAAGTGTGCCACGCGATGGTCCACGGCGGCCCCTTCCCGGCCACCTCGGACGCGCGCACGACCTCGGTCGGCAGCATGGCCATCGACCGCTTCCTGCGCCCGGTCAGCTACCAGAACCTGAGCGCGGAACTGCTGCCCCCCGAACTGACCGATGCCGCCTTCGGTGATGGCGCCCCGCGCCTGATCGACGGCAAGCTGACCCTCTGATTTCAAGTCCTTCCTTCAACTTCAACGACAAGAGGCCGGGCGCCATCGGACGCCCGGCCGAGGAGACCCTGAACATGGCAACCCGCCTTCTCCAGCACCGCGCCGCCGATGGCGCGCGCTCGGTGATCCTCGCCCGGGGCGAAAGCGCCGTCTTCCTCGACGGCGTGCAGACCGTGCGAGAGCTGGCGCTGGCCGCCATTGCCGCCGGGCAGACCATGGCGCAGGCCGCCGCCGCGCGCGCCAGCGACAAGACCGTCGACATCGCCGCGGAGCTGGCCGCCGGAACCCTGCTCCCGGCCATCGACCACGACGACAAGGCCCGCGTGCTGCTGACCGGCACCGGCCTCACCCACCTCGGCTCGGCCGAAGGGCGCGACAAGATGCACCGCGATGCGGCGCAGGCCGAAAAGCAGACCGATTCGATGCGGATGTTCCTCGAAGGGCTCGCCGGCGGCAAGCCCGCGCCGGGCGCCGAAGGCCAGCAGCCCGAATGGTTCTACAAGGGCGACGGCACCCAGCTCGTCGGCCCCGGCGAGGCGCTGACCATGCCCGCCTTTGCCAGGGACGGCGGCGAGGAACCCGAACTGGCCGGGATCTACCTGATCGGCGAGGACGGCACGCCCTATCGCCTCGGCCTCGCGCTCGCCAACGAGTTTTCCGACCATGTGACCGAACGCCACAACTACCTGTGGCTGGCCCATTCCAAGCTGCGTCAGGCCGCGCTTGGCGCCGAACTGCTGCTCGGCGCCCCGCCCGCCGACATTCGCGGCACCAGCAGCCTCGAACGCGGTGGCCAGACGATCTGGGAAAAGCCGTTCCTCTCGGGCGAGGACAACATGTCGCACAGCCTCGCCAACCTCGAACACCACCACTTCAAGTACGACCTGTTCCGCCGCCCCGGCGACATCCACGTCCACTTCTTCGGCACGGCCACGCTCTCGTTCAGCGACGGGATCAGCACGCAGGAAGGCGACACGTTCGCGATTGCCGCCGCGCCTTTCGCGCTGCCCTTGCGCAACACGCTGGCGCGCGCCGCCGCCAGCCCGGCGCTGGCCGCCGTGACGGTGCTCTGAGGCGATGGACCCGATCCGCATCGCCGTGGTCGGCATGGGCAAGATCGCCCGCGACCAGCACCTTCCCGCCATCGCGGGCAACCGCGCCTTCAGCCTTGCCGCCACGGTCAGCCCGCGCGACAGCGGGATCGAGGGCGTGCCCCACTTGCGCAGCCTCGACGCGCTGCTCGAAGAGGGCCCGGCGATCGACGCGGTGGCGCTGTGCACCCCGCCACAGGTCCGCTATGACCTGGCCGCGCAGGCGCTGGCCCGGGGCATCCACGTCTTCCTCGAAAAGCCGCCGGGGGCAACCCTGGCCGAAGTCCACGCGCTTTCGGCGCAGGCCGAGCGCACCGGTGCTTCGCTGTTCGCCTCGTGGCATTCGCGCTTTGCCGCCGGGGTCGCCCCGGCGCGGGCCTGGCTGGCCGAACGCCGCATCGACAGCGTCAAGGTGATCTGGCGCGAGGACGTGCGCGTGTGGCATCCGGGACAGGCCTGGATCTGGGAGCCGGGCGGGCTGGGCGTGTTCGATCCGGGCATCAATGCCCTCTCGATCATCACCCACATCCTGCCGCGTCCGTTCTTCCTGTCGGAAGCGACGCTCGAAATCCCGGAAAACCGGGCCGCGCCCATCGCCGCCGATCTCCATTTCCGCGACACGCGCGGCGCCCCGATCCACATGGACCTCGACTGGCGCCAGACCGGCCCGCAGAGCTGGGACGTTCTGGTCGAAACCGACGCGGGCACGCTCAAGCTGGCCCATGGCGGCGCCGTGCTGACCCTGCCGAGCGAAACCGTGCGCAACGAGGACCATGAATATCCCGGCCTCTACGCCCGCTTCGCCACGCTGGTCACGGGCGGGCGCAGCGATGTCGACGTATCCCCGCTGACCCTCGTGGCCGATGCGTTCCTGCGCGGCACGCGCCTGACGACGGAGGCCTTTTTCGACTGATCAGGCCTGCCGGGGGGGCACGAGCGGCAGGCGCAGGCACGCACAGAACATCGCGCCTGCGTGGCCGAAATCCAGCCGCCCCCCATGCAGCGCGGCCACCCGCGCGG
>DQVI01000029.1 GCA_015661825.1 Novosphingobium capsulatum | reverse complement strand
GGCGCTGGTCGAGCGTGGTGCCGGCCCAGCGCTCGCCCACCGAGCCCTGGTCGTCGGCCACCTCGGGCGCAACCAGCCGCGTGGTCGCACGCCAGCCGCCCACCCCCATGGCATTGACCAGTCCGTCACGGTCGATGGCCAGCGCCAGCGCCTCGCGCCGGGCCGGATCGGCGAGGAACCCGTCGGCATTTTCCACGATCAGGCCATAGAGCCCGATGACCGGATCGAACTGGACATTGCCCCGCGAAAGGCCATTCGAAGTGGTGAGCGGCAGGGTATCGACGGTGCCGCCCAGCGCCACGTCGACCGCGCCATCGTTGAAGCGCTGGACCGCCTGCGCCATCGGTTCGACTTCGAGCGCCAGCCCACGCACGCTGCGGGCAAAGCCCTCCTGCGCGGGCAGGCCCCGCCGCTCGGGCGGGATCGGCGAAAGAGCCGCGCGCAGGACAGGATAACGGGAGCCGGAATGATCGGGCCCATCCCGGCGCAGGCCCAGCGGCCCGGAGCCCAGCCGCTTGCGCGGCAGGCCCAGTTCGGGCTGGGCGAGCAGGGTGAGCAGATCGGGCATCGGCGCGGTCAGGTCGATCTCCACCACCCGGTCGGTCATCGCGCGGATGTCGTCGATGGGCGCCAGATCGACCCCGAGCGCCCGCCCCGAAAAGCTCGCCCGCGCGCGGCGCAGCGCGGTGACGACGCTGGCCGCATCGATCGGCGTGCCATCGGGCCAGATCCCCTCGCGCAGGCGGAAAATATAGCTGAGCCCGTCGTCGGTGACGATCCAGCGCTCGGCAATGGCCGGGATCACGCGGCCTTCGGCATCGAAGCCGACCAGCCCCTCGACCGTGGCCGCGCGCAAAACCTGCGCCGCCGGAGACAGGCGCCCGGCGGTCTGGAAGGCGGTCTCGTCGCCAGCCAGCGCAATCGGCAGGGGGCCATGGCGCTTGCTCTCGCATCCGCTCAGCCCGGCCCCCGCCCCGGCCAGAGCCACGGCCAGCACCAGACGCGAGGCCCACCCTCCCCCCGAAAAGGGCTGCACAGGACGGGCCGAAGGGCGGGTCGGATGGCAGGACAGCTTGGCCATGTGCCCTGCCTAGCAGATCGACACCGGCAGGCCAGCCGCGCGATGCGCGCGCCTGCGAAAAAGATCAGCCTGCGAAAAGATCGGATCGGGAAGATGCCCGAAGCCCCTCCCCGAAACCCCTCCCCGAAACCCCTCAGAGCTTGCGCAGGCGGCCCGCTTCAGACTGGGCGATCGGGGGGCGCACGAAGCGCGGGGCAAATTCGTCGGTCGGATGGACGGCAACCGGCTCGCGCACGAGCTTGGGATCGATCGGCTCGGCAAAGGCGATGCCGAAGCGGTTGTCCTGAACCCAGGCGACCACCCCCGCGACCCAGCCGACATGGCGCAGATGCGCGGCCAGCGACGCCCCCTGAACCACGCGGACAGCCCCTTCGGCCATCATACCGCCTGCCGACAGGTTGCGCACGCGCACGCGATGCTCGCCGTCCTGCCCGTCCAGCCGCACGTCAGCCATCAGGAAGAGACTGTCTCTCCCGACCTGGCGATGGTCCTCCGATTGGCGATGATCGATGTCTGTCATCGTCAGATCCCGTTGTTCAGCCTGGCCGACCTGCCCCATCCTGCCCTGCCCACCATATGCCGGGAGACATGCACCGGGCATCACAAGGACAAGCAGCAATCGCAGATCGCCACCTCACGGTATCAACAAAAACAGCAAAAATACCGTTAAAATTTCCCGGCCCGACCCGACAATCGACGGTAATGCTCCCGATATGGAGCAGATCGCCCCCTCGCCGGCTCCCTTTCGGGCGCGGCGCGGGGGAGACTTCATCCTTCACATATCGCGCGAGATCTTTTCGCGACGCTCGTGCGCTTCCTGCGCCTCGACGGTCATCGTGGCGATCGGACGGGCGATCAGGCGCCCCAGACCGATGGGTTCGCCGGTCACTTCGCAGAAACCGTATTCCCCTTCGTCGATGCGGCGCATGGCCGAGTCGATCTTGGCGATCAGCTTGCGCTGGCGGTCGCGCGTGCGCAGTTCGATGCCCCAATCGGTTTCGCTCGAAGCGCGATCGTTGAGATCGGGCTCGCGCAGCGGACCATCCTGAAGCGCGGACAGCGTGCCCGCCGATGCCGACAGAATGGACTTCTTCCATTCGAGCAGGAGACGGCGGAAATAGTCGAGCTGCTGCTCGCTCATGTAGACTTCGTCGTCACTCGGAACGTAATCACCCGGCATGGCCCGGCGGGCCTTTGCCAACACGTCAATTTCGTCACCCAAGACCCCAGCCATCCGGCCCTCCGTGTTGCGCCTTCCGACGACCCCGGTCCCCGTTCGCACCGCGACAGCGCGATCAGCCCCGGATTGCCGCGCCTATAGGCAGGCGAGGAAGGCCACACAAGCACTTCCTCGTGGCTGTGCCACATTGCACCCGCCGATTTGCGCCCGGTCGTGCGGGAAAAACCCTCCCGAGAGGCGTATCCCCTTGTGAAATGCATGTTCGTGTGAGGCAAATCCTGCCCGGCGCACGAGAGTCTCCGCACAGGCAATCATGCCTAACGATTTGTTTACCGTAACGGACGAACCTGTCCGAACCGGAGGAACCTGAAGGGATGGATCTTTCGGCCCCGCGTTTCGCAACAAAACGAAAGCTCCTGCCAATGTCGCCGACCCATTCCCCTGCCGCCCGCCTCACGCCGGTTCCATCCGCCCCCGGTCGCGCGCCCGCGCCAGCCATCACTGCCCATGCGCTTGTTTCCGCCTGCCTCGCCGCAGCCGCGCAGGGGGATTGCGAGGGCTATTTCGATCTGGGCACGGCCTTCTCGACCGACGCGCAAGGGATCGGCTACGATCTGGTCGAGGCGCACAAATGGTTCAATCTGGCTGCGCTTGCCGGTCACGCAGACGCCGCCCGCGCCCGCGCCGATGTGGCCGAAGACATGACCGCCCGCGAGATCGCCGAAGCCCAGCGCCGCGCGCGCGAGTGGCTGCGCACGACCAGCCGCCGCGCGGCCTGAAAACCGGCCTGCCGCTTACCCGCCCTTGCGATAGGGGGCCTGTCCGGCCAGTTCGATCTGGCCTTGCGCGATGCCCGCCCTTTCACGGTCGAGAAATTCGGCGACGGCCCGCCGGAAACCATGATCGGCAATGTAGTGGGCCGACCAGGTCCGCACCGGCTCATAGCCGCGTGCCAGCTTGTGCGGCCCTTGCGCGCCCGCTTCCACGCGGGCGAGGCCCAGTTCGATCGCCGCATCGATGGCCTGATAATAACACAGCTCGAAATGCAGGAAGGGCTTGTCGACCAGACAGCCCCAATAGCGGCCATAGAGCGTGTCGGCGCCGATGAAGTTGAGCGCGCCTGCCACCGGCTGCTGCGCCTCATCAAACGCCATGACCAGCAACACCCTGTCGGCCATCCGCGCGCCGACCAGGTCGAAAGCCGCGCGCGTGAGATAGGGACGGCCCCATTTGCGCGCGCCGGTGTCCTGATAGAAATCCCAGAACGCGTCCCAGTGTTCGGGCCGGATCGCGCGGCCGGTCAGCCGCTCGATCCGCACGCCCGCCTGCGCGGCGGCGCGCTCCTTGCGCAAGTTCTTGCGCCGCCCCGACGAGAGCGCGGCGAGGAAATCGTCGAAGCTGCCATAGCCGCGATTGGTCCAGTGGAACTGCAAATCGTTGCGCAGCAGCCAGCCCGCCTCCTCGAACACCGGCACCTGCTCGGGCGCGATGAACGTGGCATGGGCCGAAGACAGGCCGTTCTGGTCGACCACCGCCTCGGCCGCGCGCAACAGCGGCAGGGCCAGTTCGGGATGATCCCCGCAAAGCAGGCGCGGGCCGGTCGCGGGGGTGAAGGGCACGCTGATCTGGAGCTTGGGGTAATAGCGGCCCCCGGCGCGCTCCCAGGCATCGGCCCAGCCCTGATCGAACACATATTCGCCCTGGCTGTGCTGCTTGAGATAGGCCGGAAGCGCCGCCGCCGGGCGCCCTTCGGGATCGTCGATCAGCACGGGAAGCGGGATCCAGCCGCTGCCCCCGCCCACGCTGCCCGATTCCTCAAGGGCGGTCAGGAAGGCATGGATGGTGAACGGGTTGTCACGGCCTGCCAGACGGTCCCAGTCCTCGGGCGCGATGGCCCCCACCGACTGCTCGACCCGCGCAACCAGAGTCATGATGCTGCGGCCTGTTCTGCGTGATCAGGCCCCGCATGGTCGGGTCCTGTGTGGTCGGACAAGTGCAGGACCGCCCCTTCGGCAATCGGCGCATCGGCATAGGCAGCGGCACGGCGCGCATCGTCGGGCGTGCGCACGGTCCAGGTCAGCACGGGCACCCCGCGCCGACGCGCCAGACGCACGACGGGATTGTCAATGTCGGCGAGGTCATAAGCCAGAAACTGGGGCCGGGCATGCCAGAATGCAAGATGACGCCTGGCGCGCGCCAGCAAAGTCCGCCTGCCCTCGTCGCTGATCACCAGGCCACGCACGACATGGGGCGCATAGCGGGCGAACCAGCCGGTCACGCGCGGGTCGAAACTCATCACCGCAACCGGCCCGAGATAGCCTTCGAGGCAGCGGTTCACCGCAAGGCACAGCGGCACGATCCGCGCCGAGTCCCGGCTTTTCACCTCGATCAGCAGCGGCACGCGGGCGTCGATCACATCGAGCAGGGCCCGCAGGCTCGGCACGGTTTCACCCGCGACAGGCGCGCCGGTCTCGTCGAGCAGGGCGGTGTGGGCCAGTTCGGTGGAGGGCACCTCGCGCACGGCGCCGGTCCGTCCGGTCAGGCGCTCCATCGTCCAGTCGTGGAAAACCACGGCCTGTCCGTCGTGGCTGCGCTGGACATCGCATTCGATGCCAAAGCCCCGCGCAACCGCTGCCCGCGCGGCCAGCAGCGAATTTTCGGGCACACCGGGGCCATGAAGACCCCGGTGTGCATAGATCGATCCGCTCAGCCAACCGGCCCGTGCATTCGCCCGGACCGGCAGCACAAAGCGCTCAAGCAGCGCTAACAGCAAAGACAGCATCGACTTCCACCGCGGCGCCGAGCGGCAGCACCGGCACGCCCACGGCGCTGCGGGCATGGCGGCCAGCATCACCGAACACCGCCACCATCAGTTCCGAGGCGCCATTGGCGACCTTGGGCTGGTCGGTGAAAGTGCCCGCCGAATTGATGAAGACGCCCAGCTTGACGACCTGTTCGATGCGGTCGAGCGAGCCGAGCGCAGCCTTGGCCTGCGCGAGCAGCATCAGGCCGCAAGCCTTGGCAGCGGCGGTGCCGTCTTCGAGGCTGACATCCTCGCCCAGACGGCCGGTCACCAGCTTGCCATCGATGAAGGGAAGCTGGCCCGAGACGTGCAGCAGTCCGCCCGCCAGCACGGTGGGCACATAGGCCGCCACGGGGGCCGCAGCCACCGGCAGTTCGAGGCCCAGTTCGGCAAGGCGGGCATCAATCGAAACGGTCATTCGTCAAAACTCCATGGGGAAAAGGCAGGAAGGACACGCCGGAAGACCGCTCACGCAGGCCGGACATCTTCATCGAGTTGGGCCATGACCCAGGGCAGGGCATGGTCCCAGGTGTCGATCCGGGCATGGGCATGGCCCGCCTTGTGCGCACAATCGATATGCGGGGCAAGCAGCGGCTCGCCGCACAAGTGCAGGCGCATCACCTCGGGGGTGAGGCTGGCGGCGGAATGGTGATGCTCGGGCAGGTCGTCGATGAACAGCGCGCGCGAGGGCTTGTACTCTTCGAGAATGGCCTTGAGCGCCGGGCCCTTGGGCCCCTGGTTGGTGAAGACCCGCGCATGGATGCCCAGATCGGCCAGTTGCCGGGTGCGCGCCTCGCGGTAGCTGTGCCCGAGGTTGGTCAGGATCACGAAGTCGGCCCGGTCGGATATTGCGCCCACCGCCTCGACCGCCCCGGCAATCGCGGGCTGGGCATGCATCTGGGTGTCGAAGAAACCGTCGAGCAACTGCCAGATCCGCGCCGGCTCGACCGCGCGGCCATCATCGGCATGGCGCATCGCGGCGGCGAAATTGTTGGTCTGGAGCGAGAAGTGGACGCCGTGGTTGGCCTCCACCCAGGCCTTGAACGGCGCGACCATGTGCAGCAGCACTTCATCGCAATCGCTGATCACCAGCGGACGGCTCATCCCAGTTTCTCCCGTGCGGCGGCCAGAACTTGCGGGGGAACGTCGAGAGCCTGGGCCGCAGCGACCAGGTCGGGTTCATAGGCACAGAGAAAATCGAGCACGCCTGCCAGCACCGCGCGCTGCCCGGCTTCCCCGCTGCCAAGGCCGGCGCGCAGGCTGTCCGGGGTCAACCCCGTCAGCGCGAGGAACCGGTCGGCCCGCCCGCCCTCGGCCAGCACCCAGCCCAGCGCGGCCAGTGCCAACTCTTGCGGATCGGGCACGGGAGAGGAGGGTTCACGAATGATTGTCAGGGCCTTTCCGGGGCAATAGAACAGGATGCAAGCGCATGACGGCAGCAGGCCTTCCCTTCACGGGGAAGGCACCTCGCGCCCCATGCGATGCAGACGCGTTTACAGGTGGTCAGTGGCAAAAAGAATTCTGGTTGTCGAGGACAACGACCTCAACCGCAAACTGTTCTGCGACCTGCTGGTCGCCAACGGCTTCACGGTCGAACCCGTGGCCGATGGCCGCGAAGCAATCGAGCGCGCGCGCCAGTTCGTGCCGGGGCTGGTGATCATGGACATCCAGCTCCCCAATGTCTCGGGGCTGGAGCTGATCGAGGCGCTCAAGGCCGACCCCACGCTGCGCCCGATCCCGGTTCTGGCGGTCACCGCCTATGCCGGCAAGGGCGACGAAGAACGCATCCGCGAGGCGGGCGCCGAAGGCTATCTGGCCAAGCCGGTTTCCATCGGCCCGTTCATGCAGGCGGTGATGAAGCTGGTGTAAAGGCGCGGGAAGGCTTGACAGATCGCCTTCCGGGCCGCTTTTCCGCCGCATTGTTCTGGCAGGGCGCAAGCCTTGCCGCCACGGAGACACACGTACATGGACCGCGCCGCCACTGCCGAAAAGATCGCCGAACTGGTCGGCCCCTTCAACAAGAAGGGCATCACCATCAGCGAGGCCACGACCTTTGCCGGCGATCTGGAATGGGACAGCCTGACGGTGATGGATTTCGTCGCCGCCATCGAGGACGAATTCGACATCATCATCAGCATGAACCAGCAGGCCGAGATCGAGACCTATGGCCAGCTGATCGACGCCGTCACCAAGCTTCAGGGTTGAACCACGCATGACCGACCTGTTCTCCAAGTTCGATCCGCTGATCGAACAGCGCCGCGCGCTGCTTTCCACCGGGGTCACCGATCCGTTCAATCTGGTGATGGAAAAGGTGATCTCGCCCACCGTCGCGATGTGCAACGGGCGCGAGACGATCTTGCTCGGCACCTACAACTACATGGGCATGACCTTCGACCCCGACGTGATCGCGGCGGGCAAGAAGGCGCTCGACGAGTTCGGCTCGGGCACGACCGGCAGCCGCGTGCTCAACGGGACTTATGCCGGGCACCGCGCCGTGGAAGATGCGCTCAAGGATTTCTATGGCATGGAGCATGCCATGGTCTTCTCGACCGGCTACCAGGCCAACCTCGGCATCATCAGCACGATGGCGGGCAAGGGTGACTATGTCGTGCTCGACATCGACAGCCACGCCTCGATCTGGGACGGCTGCAAGATGGGCGACGCCGAGATCGTCCCCTTCAAGCACAACGACATCGAAGCCATGGAAAAGCGCCTCAAGCGCATTCCCGAAGGCGCGGGCAAGCTGGTCGTGCTCGAAGGCGTCTACTCGATGCTGGGCGACATCGCCCCGCTCAAGGAGATGATCGCGATCGCCAAGGCGCATGGCGCGATGGTGCTGGTCGACGAGGCGCACTCGATGGGCTTCATCGGCCCCAACGGGCGCGGCGTGGCCGAAGAGCAGGGCGTGCTCGACCAGGTGGATTTCGTGATCGGCACGTTCTCCAAGTCGGTCGGCACGGTCGGCGGCTTCTGCGTGTCGAACCACCCCAAGTTCGAGATCCTGCGCCTCGTGTGCCGTCCTTACGTGTTCACCGCCTCGCTGCCCCCCAGCGTGGTCCACACGGCGGCCACCTCGATCCGCAAGCTGATGCACGCGGCCGACAAGCGCGCGCATCTGTGGGAAAACTCCAAGGTGCTCCACGCCGGGCTGACCCAGCGCGGCTTCAAGCTGGGAACGGAAACGCCCCAGAGCGCGATCATCTCGGTGATCATGCCCGATCTCGAACGCGGCGCGATGATGTGGGAGGCCCTGCTTCACGAAGGGCTCTACGTGAACCTTGCGCGTCCGCCGGCAACGCCTGCGGGCATGACCCTGCTGCGCTGCTCGCTGTGCGCTGCGCACAGCGCCGATCAGGTCCAGACGATCATCGGCATGTTCGAACGCGCCGGCAAGGCCGTGGGGATCATCTGATGAAGCGGGCAGTTCTGTTGCCGGGCCTGTGGCTGGGCCCACCCCTTGCCCTGCTGGCGGGGCTGCCCTCCCCCGCGATTGCTGCGCAGCAATCGCCCGAACCGCAGGCAGCCCCTGCTCCGGCCACACCGGTCCCCAGCGTGCAATTGCTGGCCGTCCCCACCGGGCCGACCGCGATGGTGCCCGAGCCCTGCACGCCCACCCGCACGGGCGGCTATGACTGGGGCAACCTGTGCCGCTACCAGAAGGCCGACCGTCAGGTCGCGCCGCCGGTGCGCGCGGTGTTTCTGGGCGATTCCATCACCGAATGGTGGCTGACGACCGCGCCCGCGCTGTTTGCCGGGGGCGGCCTGATCGACCGCGGCATCGCCGGACAGACCAGCCCGCAGATCCTCCTGCGCTTCTATCAGGACGTGGTGCGGCTTCATCCGCGCGTGGTCCACATCATGTGCGGCACCAACGACGTGGCGGGCAACACCGGCCCGACCAGCCCCGACGAATATGCCGCCAATATCCTGGCCATGGTCGATCTGGCGCGGGCCAACGGGATTTCGGTGGTGCTGGGCAGCGTGCTGCCCTCGGGCGGCTTCAACTGGCGCGCGGGGATGAAGCCCGCCGCCCAGATCGCCGCGCTCAACGTCTGGCTGAAGGACCTCGCCCGCACGCGCGGCCTCGTCTACGCCGATTACTACAGCGCGATGGCCACGCCCGAAGGCGCGATGAAGCCGGGCCTGTCGGGCGACGGGGTCCACCCCAATGCCGCAGGCTATGCGATCATGGAACCGATAGCACGCGCCGCGCTGGCCGAAGCCGAAGCTCAATCCGCCGCGCGGTAAAGCACGGGAACGATGTCGGTAAAGTTGGCGATATCGGCCATCACCGCCGGGGCTTCCGGGCTGGCCAGCGCCGCGTCGATCGCCGCCTGATCGGCAAAGCGCAACAACACCGTCGCCGCCCAGGGCTGCGGGCCTGCCGGAAACAGCACTTCGGCCCCGGTCAGGCCCAGCGGCCCCCAGACCTTCTCGGCGAGCGGAATATGCGTTGCGGTATAATAGGCCGCATCGAAACGGGCACCTTCGTGGATAGGGTAGCTGACGATCACGGTAGCCATGGGCATGCTCTCACTTGAGGGAAACTAAAGACAAAACAGACAGTTCACAGCGTGTCTGGTCACGGCGTATCTGGCACGGGAACAGGGCTGGCGGCAACAAGCGTTCCCCCCGCTTCGACCCACCCCTCGATCCCTTCATCGAACCAGCGGACGGGCGGGACGGCCCCCTCTCGCCCGGCGCGGCCTGACGCCAAAGTCCGGGCCAGTCGCCGCGCAACATTCCAGCTCATCCAGCAATCGGCGCGGCAGAACACCACCACCGGGCGCCCCGGATGGCGGCGGGCAAAATGCACAACCGCCGCATCGAGCGCGCGCCAGAGCACCGGCTCGGGCGGGCTGAACCCGGTCTCGGGAAACCACAGCGCGCCCGCAATCGTCTCGTGCGGCTCGGCCAGCGTCCATGCCCCGGTGCGGGGATCACGCCGGGCCCCGGCTGCGGGCAGGACATCGAGAAACAGCGCATCGCGGCCCGGATGGAGCGCACGCGCCTGCGCCGTGGTGATCGGCAAGGCCGGGGCCGGATCACGGTCCACCGGTGCGCGAAAGCGGGCGCTGCGATAGCCTTGCGCATCGAAAGGCTCCGCCTGCTGCGCACAAACCGGGCCTGCCCAAACCGCCATGGCCAAAACCGCCGCAACAGCTCCGGTCAGCCTTTTTCGCAGGCGCTCCTTCACGTTTCACCCTCACCCTTGGCCTATGGTGCAATTGTAGGCCGGGCCGCCACGGGCGCAATGGAGTCCTTGGTATGATGGAACAGGGGTAAGATTTTGGCCCAAGTGCTTCCCGCCGATCCCTTGCGCTCGCCGATGTGGGAGAACCACGCGGCCTGGCTGTTCGGCACGGCGCCTGTCCGCTTCGACGACATGGTGACCCTGCTCATGCCCGAGGTCACCGAAAACCAGCACGTCTTCCCCATCACCGTCGATGCGCGCGCCGTGCCCGGCGTGCAGCGCATCGTCGTGCTGATGGACCTCAACCCGCTGCCGCTGGCCATCGACCATGCCCCGCAAGGCGGGCGGGGCTATGTCGCGCTGCGCGTGAAGCTCGACCAGCGCACCCCCGTGCGCGCCGCCGCGCTCGATGGCCAGGGCCTCTGGCATGTTGCCGGGCGCTGGGTCGATGCGGCGGGCGGGGGCTGCTCGGCCCCGCCGGTCAGCCGCGTCAAGGGCGACTGGGCGCAGCATCTGGGCGAAATGCGGGGCGGCCTCTGGCGCGAATCCGGGGCGCCCCCGGGAGACTGGCGGGCGCGCGTGTGCGTGCGCCATCCGATGGACACCGGCTTCGTGGATTCGATTCCGGCCTACAACCTCGAAACCATGACCGTGACCGACGCGCGCGGCACCGCGCTGGGCAAGATGACGATCAACGGCTCGGTGAGCGAGGACCCGGCCTTTACCCTGATCCTGCCCGGAGACGCCCGCCCGCCCTTCGCGATCCACATGGCCGACAGCAATGGCCGCCTGTTCGACGGCATGCTGCACCCGCAGGAGCCAGCCCAATGAAGCTCTCGCGCCGCTCCCTGCTCTGCCTGACCGCAGCCCTTCCGCTCCCCTTTGCGCTGCGAGCCTCCCCGGCCCGCGCCGAACCTTTCGCCGGAGCCTACGACATCACCGCCAGCCCCATCGGCGAGGGCATCTGGCTCGTGCGCGGCGCCGACGAGGCCATTGCCTTTGCCAATGGCGGGGCCATCGCCAATGCCGTGATCCTGTCCTGCCCGGAAGGCGGGGCGATCCTGTTCGATTGCGGCCCTTCGCTGCGCTATGCGCAAGGGCTGGCCGCGCTGGCCCGCAAGCTCACCGGCGGCCCCGTCCGCCGCGTGTTCATCAGCCACCTGCACCCCGATCATGCGCTGGGCGCGGGCGCCTTCGACCCGGCGATCCTCGCCGCCCTGCCCGCCACCCGCACCGATCTGGCCACCGATGGCGAGGGCTTTTCCGATGCGATGTACCGCATCCTCGCCGACTGGATGCGCGGCACCAATCTGGCCCTGCCGGGCCTTGCCGTCAGCCCCGGCCCGCTCACCGTGGGCGGGCGCAAGCTCACCGCGCTCGCGCTTTCGGGCCATTCCCATGCCGATCTCGTGCTGGTCGACGAAGCCAGCGGTACCGTGCTGGCAGGCGATCTGGTGTTCCACGACCGCGCGCCCGCCACGCCCCACGCCGATCTCGCGCTCTGGCGCGCCAGCCTCGACCGGCTGGCCACCCTGCCCCGGCGCCAGCTCGTCCCCGGCCACGGCCCGCTCGACACCGATGGCCGCGCGATCAGCCAGACCCGCGACTGGCTCGACTGGCTCGAACCGGCGCTCAACGGAGCCGTGAGCCAGGGCCTCGACATGGCCGAGGCAGGCCAGATGCCGATCCCCGAGCGTTTCTCCATCCTGAAGATGGCCCGCTACGAACTGACCCGCAGCGTCTCGCACTTCTACTCCGCCATCGAAGCCATGCTCCTGCCGCGCATCGACAGCCCGGCGCAGGGTTGAGCTTCAGGGGCAAATTCGCTTCAGGGGTATTCTCAGGCAGCCAGCGGCGCACTCTTTTCGCAGCGTTCCTTGGCGGCCTTGTTGCCGCCGCCACCTAGCATCGTGGCCGCCACGAACCCGGCGATGACGAGAACGACGAACCCGGCCGTCACCAGCCCCAGGTACTTGTCGATGAAGCGCTTGATCGGCGCCCCGAACAGGCGGAACAGCACGCCCACGACCATGAAGCTGATCGTGCGCGAAACCACGCTGGCCAGAATGAACGGCACCAGCGGCATGCCGATGAAACCCGCCGTGATCGTCAGCAGCTTGAAGGGGATCGGGGTCGCCCCCTTGATCACGATGATCTCCACCCCGTACTCGCGCAAATAGCAGGCCGCCTTGGGGAAGCTTTCCGAAAGGTGGAGCAGCGCGAGCAGTTGCGTGCCCACGCTGTCGTAGAGGAAGTGCCCGATCGCATAGCCCAGAAGCCCGCCCAGCACCGATCCGGCGGTGGCCATCGCGGCATAGCGCACCGCCTTCTTCGGCTCGGCCAGGCACATCAGCCCCAGCAGCGGATGGGGTGGAACGGGAAAGAAGCTGGCTTCCATGAACGCGAACAGGAACAGCCACCAGGCGGCCCGGGGATGTGCGGCCTTGGCCAGGGTCCAGTCATAAAGGCGGCGCAACATGCTCTTTTCGTATCCCGTCTTGGCCTCGTCGCGCCCTTACCTAGTCGAGCGCACCGGAAACCACCAGAAGCCTTTGTTCCGGTCACAGGCCCCCTGTGCAAACATTTGGCACAGGCATTTGACACTGGCATTTCCCGATCCGGTCAGAGGGCCGGGCGACAGGCCACATCCGGCCATGCGGGCGCGCCCGGCACGCGGCGAAACGGCCCTTCGCGCGCAACCCATCGCAGCCCTACGCCGCTCCATCGCCATTTTTTTGCGCATCTCTCGGGAACCCCTCCCGCGCTGCTGCATTTGAGGGGGCACATGAGGGTGGTTTAAACCGGGAAATGGAAGCGATGACAACTGATGTAGTTGTTTTTCTGCAACACTTCGCGTGTCTGTCCGCTTGCATGAACTTAATGGAGCCGGTAGACAACCGCCACGACGTGGCATGATCTCGCACAAAAGGGGAAACGTAATGCGGAAACTGATCCTGGGCGTTGCCTTGGCATCAAGCGCACTGGCGTCGCCTGCCCTTGCTCGCAGCAAGAGCTGGTACGTTGAAGGCGATGGCGGCGTAATGCTGCAAGAAAACACCGACGTGAAGGTCAACGGCACCAGCAACGCGGCAACCTACGACAGCAAGACCGGCTACGACTTCGGCGGCATCGTCGGTTACGACTTCGGGGCCTTCCGCCTCGAAGCCGAAGGCAGCTATCGCCGCTCGAAGGCCGACAACCTGCTGAACAACAGCACGGGCGTCGCCTACTACCGTGACAATGGCGAAATCGCCGGTCACGCCAGCGCACTCAGCTTCATGGGCAACGCCCTGATCGACTTCGGTCCCGACGACGGCCTCCAGGGCTTCATCGGCGGCGGCGTCGGCGTTGCCAAGGTCGACTACGGTGTGACCACCGCGGCCGGCATCCTCGACGATTCGGACACCCGCTTTGCATGGCAGGTTCTGGCCGGCGTTCGCGCTCCGATCAGCAAGCACATCGACGTGGGTCTGAAGTATCGCTTCTTCAACGTCAGCAACGTGAACCTCGTGGGTTCGTCGGGCAGCTGGGCCGGTTCGGATATCTCGGGCCGCTTCCGCTCGCACTCGATCCTGGGCACGCTGACCTACAACTTCGGTGGCGAAGAAGCGGCTCCCCCGCCGCCCCCG
>DQVI01000161.1 GCA_015661825.1 Novosphingobium capsulatum | reverse complement strand
GAAAAACGCCGCCGAAACCGCGCGCCCGGATCACGCGGCCACCGACACATCAAACCCGGCACGCCCCAGTGCAGCGGGCTCATGAATAAGCCGGGTTAACGTCGCTTTTGTCGGCGACATCTGCCATTGCCTTGTTTTGCCAACAAACAGCTTACCGATGCCTACAATCCGAGCTATGTTTCGATCTTCACCCGCGCACGACACCTCGATACTTACCGCGCTTCGCTGCCCATCTTGGGGCCGAAGTTGACCACATCGGGAAAGGTGTCGGGCGTCATTGCGGCCAGCAGCTGGTCGAGGTCGTAGCTCGAAGTCGAAAATGCCTCGATGATAATTCGGCCACCTTCTTCACGCACGTCCACGGCCTGATCGATGCGGATCCCAGCCGCGGCCATAACGGACGCAGGGATGCGCACCGCGGTGCTGTTGCCCCACTTTTTCACCCGAATCAGCAAAATGCCCCTCCATATTTCGACATTTGCTATCCAGGGCTAATCCCGTTGTGGACGCAAAGACAATCCGACATCTCGCCGCACAGCCACTGGTCGCCACCGCGGCTCAAAACCCAAACCCTGCTGCTGAAAATTCATGCTTTTCGGTCGACGGAAATGCCCCCAGCACCGACAGCCGACCACCCTGATGCCGGAAATGCCAAGTCCGGTGGATCACCGGCGCAGCATCAGCGAAGGCGGCGGGATCAAACACCACCACATTGCACATCCCACCCTCGGCGCGCACCGACAGGGTTCGGATCAGCGCTGTCCCCACCTTCCGCGCCTCGCTCGCCAAGGCTTGGCAGGCCGCATAATCATCCGGCGCCGTCCAATCCGCCTCCCTCTCCGCGAAAGGCGGCTGCGTGAGGTCCAAGGCCCGATCCGTTGTAACACGCACATGGAAGCTGGTGTATTCCACCGTCGTGGTCGGCGGCACGAAGCCGGGGGAGCGGCTGAAGAAACGCAGCGACCAATAGGCCGTCTCAGCGATGGCGGTGGCTTCAGCCTCGGCGGCGTAGAAAATGCCTGGCCGTTCATCGGCACGGCGAAAGCGACTGGCGCTGCGGTGGCCATAGCGGAACGGCGTAGCGAGCAGGAAATGGAGCTGCCGCGCGGCTTCCGGCACCTGCGGCTTCACGTCCTCGGCCAGTTCCTCCAGCAAGGCTTGGGTAGCGCTGTCGCTGGCAAGGCGGTTGGTGGAGATGCGATGTTGGCCCTCCACCAGACGCCAGACCTTGCCGCGATAGGGCCGGTGCTCAGACGCGAGCGCGGTAGAAGTCCACATAATCACACAGTTCGATTAGGCCGCGCATGGTGTCGAGTTTCTCGATCGGCTTCCCGCCAAGGTCGAGATTGGGCGTTTCCAGCCAGCGTTTGGCGGCGGCATCGTCACTGCCGAGCAAGGCATCCAGGCTGCGGAACAGGCGCAGCAGGAATTGGCCGGCTTCGAACGATTTGGAGGCGGGATCGAGCTCGGTTGTGCCGCGCTTCAAGCGCGAAACTGTGGGGGCTGAGAGGCCGAGGATGGCGCCCAGCTTGGCGTTGCTCAGCGACCAGAACTCGGCGATGCGCACGATGGCGGCGCTCAGCGCGGTGGCGCGATCTGGCTGCGGGTTGGCGAGTGCAGGCACGGCGGCATCCTTTCAAATGAAAGATATATACCACAATCAATCAAATGACCAGAGCAGTGTTGGTTCTACATTCCAAAATCCCAATCCCGCGCTCGCGCCCCGATTTCCTTGTCGATGCTGCGCTCCCTCGTCATTTCCTTCTGGAGTTCCTTCCGCTCGATTTTCGGCTCCTCCTTGGCGGCTGTCATGGCGCGGTAGATGTCCAGCGCCGAGGTTTTCCCCGCATCATGCCGCCCCACCGCACGCTCCAGCCGCTCGGCGCTATCGAGGACCAGCGTCGGTTGATCGGCAATGCGGGTCAATGCCACGCTGAGGGTCCGCGAGGAGGAGAGCATCTTCTCGCGGCTATCCATCACGACAATGCCGTGGGTCGTAGTCACGCCCTGCGCGGCATAGGTGTTGATGGCATAGCCAAGGTCGATCCGCTTCAGGGCGGGATCGTTGAGAGGCAGTTCAAGCCGCTGATCTTCGGTCAGTTTCAGCACAACCCTTTCGGCAGAGATCGCTTCGACCGTCGCCGTCTGGGCATTGAGCACGCCATGCTTGGGATTGTTTGCCGTGAAGCGGATGCGGTCGCGCTCGTGCAGTTCGATGTCCCGCCGTTCAAACAGACCGATCGCATCCTCCTTGAGGTTGCGCGCCAGACGATCAGGGCGAAGCGTCCATGTGCTGTTGCCCCGGCGCAGTTCAACTTGTGTCGGGCTCACGCTGGTGATCGTGCCGATCATGCCTCGCGTCAGACCCTGGCGCGGCATGTCGGTGCGGATCTGGACGACAAGGCCCTCGCGATAGGGCGCCATGGTCCGCGCTTCCTCGCGGCTGAGGTTCACTCGGTCAAGCACGGCGAGGCGCTGGCCATGCTGCCCGATTTCGCCGAGGGATTTCAGCAAGGCTTGCGCTTCGCGATTGGCTTCGGCGCGCAAAGCGCGGCCGGATGTCAGGATCAACGTCGCCTCGCGCTCCTCGCGCGGTCGTTGCGCCCAGAGCGCCACGGCATGCGCAGCCGCATCGCCTCGCGGAACTTCGTGGGTGACGGGCTCCAAGATACGGAGCGCCCCCGCCATGTCGCCAGCGTCGAGCACCGGCGCGAGGCTGCGCATGATGTCGGAACGTGCGCGTACATTATCGGTCAGTTCGGCGGTCGCCAGCACGGCTTTCTGCAAATCGGCAAACGGCTTGCCCGCCTCGACGGCGCCATATTGGCGGGTGTCGCCGACCATCGCGAGCCGCGCGGCGCCTGCGGCATGGGCAATCCGGATCAGATCCGCCGCCTGCCGCGAACTCAAGGTCGAGGCTTCATCGACAATGATCAGCGAGCTGGACAGCTCATGGAGCGACCGTTCCTTGAGGTCTGGCAATCCATCATCGATCAGCAGCGCCTGATGGCGGTAGAGGAAGCCAGTGACCGAATTTGACGAAACGCCCAGATCCTTCCCAAGCTGCTGGGCGATCTGCGCACCGACCGCCAGCGCCACGACATTGCGCCCCTGCGCCTCGGCAATGCGCGTCACCGGTTGCAACATGGTCGACTTGCCTGCGCCCGCCACACCCTGCACGCCGACGATGCGATCTTTCGACGACAGGATCAGCCCGGCGGCAGCTTCCTGCCTTGGCGACAAGCGGCGCAAGCCCAGCTCGCGGGCCTGTTGCTGCACAGCCGCCCCGGCATGTCGGTCGACCAGAACCGTGCCCTTACCTTGCCCAGCTCGCGCCAGATCAAGCACCTGTTGTTCAAGCGCGATGGCGCCCCGCGTGGTCATCATCACGCCATCGGCATCCGTCAGCAACAGACCCCTGTCGTGAAGCAGGTCCACCCGTGCCTCGATATCGCCGACCTTGATCGGTCCGCCCAGATTGAGGCTGGCGCGGATCAGTTCAAACCGGCTGAAGCCGGCTTCGTTCTGGCTGATATGCCGCACGCCTGCGGCAACGGCCTGCGCGGCCGCGAACTGTTCCGGCGTCAAAGCCCCCGCCCGTTCCGGCACAAGGGGATCGCGTTCTTGCGGGGACAAGCCCATCGCCTCCACAATCGCCATACCCTTGGCCGCCACGCCTCGCACCTGCTGCACGACCCGCGTCCATAGCGTCTGCCCCCGCTCGGCCTGCACTATGACTGATTCCACCAGGGCCTTCGGTTCAAACCCGATCGCATTTGCCCGCTCGGCCCACTCGGCCCGGTCACTATCGCGCGTTGACCCAGCATCCTTGGTATTGCGCGTGGCCAAGGCTGCCAGTTCGCGCTCGGCGCTACTGCCGGACCTCCCGGCGGCTTCCAGCGCGGCATCGATCTCCGCGCTACGGGTTGAGAACGCCAAAATCGCCTCGCGGCTCACGCCCTCGATCTCGAACTGGCCATGGCGACCGATTTCAGCCGGCCGCGTGCGGTAGCCCAAGGCCTCAACCCTCGCGCGTAGGTCAGCATTGTGAACGGCCGCAATCGTCGCTTGCTGATCGTAGAGCGGATCATTCCTAAGCGCCCGCCATGCACCGTCAGGACGCAAGGTGGCGTTGGCGACGACACTGTGCACATGCAACTGCGGATCGCGGTTGCGCGACAGGTCATGGGTGAATGTAGCCGCGACCATATGGCCGGTCCGCACCGGCATTTGCGACCCAGAGACCGGATCAAACTTGCGCGCCTCGATCAGATTGGCTTCGATCCAGCCCAGCGTCGCCCTCACGCTATCTTCCAGCGCGGTGATCAACCGGCGATCATCGCCGACCAACGCCAGCAACGACACAGACTTCGGCGCCGAAAACACCAGATCGAGCCCCGCCCGGTGCTCGGCGCCCGACGGTGCTTTGATCGCCTCGCCGTTCGGCAAGTCTCCGGCCAGCAGGGCTTCAAAGGCGGCGGCCGCGACCGGCCCCGAAAGCCCTAATGCGTCAGCCCCTTTGCCGAACCATTCGCCGATGCTTTCTGCCTCGGGGCCAGCATAATAGTTGTCCTTGGCATAGTAGGCTGCCGCTCCTGAGGCATTGCCGATCACCCCGATCGAGATCATGGCCAGGGCCTCCCATTGCCGCTGCGGCATGAGCCATCGCTGGAGTAACCCCCGCCAGAAAAGGCGCAGGCGGCATGCTGGTTGTTGCCGAACATGGCCCGGCCAACGGGCACGGCAAACCAATCGTCGGGCAAGATCCGCGCGATCATAACCAACACGAAGAATGCCAGAAACAAGGCCATCACTGCCCCGGCGGCCAGTTCCCAGCGCTCGAAATCACGGCTGTGGTCGAACAGCTTGATCGTCACATTGGGACGCGCCTGGCGCACCGATTGATCCAGTCGAGTCAGCTCCCGGCAGATCGCCGCAAACGCCGCATTTTCGGCTTGAGACCGGACGAGCTCGTCGCGGTGCTGCACCAGCAGTTGTGTAAGCGCCTCCTGCTGCCCGGCGATCACCTCGCCAAGGGCTGTCATCTCCTTGCGGAAAGGGCCAACGCCATCCCGCATGCGGAGGTTGATCTGTTCGACAAGGTTCCGCTGTGCCACGTTGATCACTTCGGTGCTCAGCGCGTGCTGGCCCATCAACGCTTCGTCGCGCTGGTCGTGTGCGCGCAGTGTGGCGTTCAAGCGCTTCGTCAGCTTGTCCAATTGCCCTGTCAGCGCAATCAAGGTGGCCGGATCGATCGCCGGGGCTAATGGTGCTTCGGGTTGGGCGAACAGCGGCCTGCCTACCAGATCCGCCGCAAGGGCTTCGTCGAGCAGCGCTCGCACCAGCGCAGGCCGCGACATCTGACGGTCCGAGGCGAGCCGATCCACGGCGGTCAGGACATGCTCTTCGACGGTAACGTTGAGCTGGGCCATGTCAGCGGACGCCTGGCCGACATACGCAAACATAGTGTCCTAGGCGGCGTCTAGGCGGTTTGCCGATCGCCCACCCATGCTTTTTGCGCTGCCCTAGACGCCTATCTAGGGCATATGACCTGCCCCCCGAAAGATCCCTCATTCTGATGTAGAGTCTGTCCACGAGAAGGAGCAGACGCATGAGGAAGAGCCGTTTCACCGAGGCGCAG
>DQVI01000214.1 GCA_015661825.1 Novosphingobium capsulatum | reverse complement strand
CGGGCGCCAGCGCATGGGTGAGCGCCGCGATCACCACGGCGGCCAGCACGGGGCGGGGGATCTGCGCGATCAGCGGCCCGGCCCAGAGCGCCAGCACCAGCAGCGCCACGGCGGCGATCAGCCCGGCCATGCGGCTGCGCGCGCCTGCCGCCGCGCTGGCATTCCCCGCCGAAAAGCCCGCGCCCACGGGCATGCCCTGCGCCAGCGCGGCACAGGCATTGGCAAGGCCGAGCGCGGCCAGCTCGCGATTGGCCGAGAGCCGGTCGCCATGGGCCAGTGCCAGCGTGCGTATCGTGCCCCAGCTTTCGGCAAAGAGGATCAGCACCAGCGGCAAGGCCAGCGGCGCGAGGCGCAACCAGACCGCCGGATCACCGGGCAGGGTGGGCAGGGCCAGCGCCAGTGGGGCGGGGCCAGCGAGCGCCACGCCATGCGCGGCCAGCCCGCTCCAGCATGCCCCCGCGATCCCCAGCGCCATGACCAGCAAGGGGCCGGGCACTACCGGCCATCGCCGCAACACCGCCAGCAGCATCAGTGCCCCCAGCCCGCAGGCGAGACTGGCCCCGTTCCAGTTCGGCATGGCGCGGACGACGCCCCAGAGCACGGCCCAGACGGGGCCACCAAGGTCGGGTACGCCGGCGATATGGGGCAACTGGCGCACGATGATCGTGAGTGCCAGTCCAAAGGCAAACCCCCGCAGCACGGGCCGCGAGACGAACCCGGCAAGGCTTCCCAGCCGCGCCAGCGCCAGCGCGGCAAACAGCAGCCCGGCCAGCAGGGTCAGCGCGGTGACATTGGCGTCCATCGCCTGTGCCCCGCTCCCGCCAGCCAGGCTGGCGAGCGCCGCAGCCAGAATGGCCGCCGACGAAGACGTGGGCGAAACCACGGCAAACCGGCTGCGCCCGAGCAGGGCATAGGCCAGCCCCCCGGCCACCCCCGCCGCCAGTGCCCGCCCCGGCGCCAGTCCGGCGATCCCGGCATAGGCGACAGCCTCGGGCACCATGATCCCGGCCACGGCCAGCCCGGCCAGAGCATCCCAGCCCAGCCCAGCCAATCTCAGCCCGGCCAACCCCGGTTTCGCCACAGCCGGCGTTTCCGCGCGCTCTGGCTCGCATTGCGCCGCGTGTCGTGTTGGTCCCGCCTTCGCCAAGTTCATGCGCACCTCTCACCTGGCCTGTGAAACCGGTTTGGCCACAGCGCAAGCGTGCCGCAAGAACATGGATCAATTTGGCAGAAGAAGCAGGCTGAAAGGCCACCAGCGGGTTTCCACGCCGCTCACGCGGCGCGGCCAAATTCGCAGCGTGTCGAGATTGCATTAGTCAGTACTGGACGATGTTTGCCCCTTCTCTCGTCATTCCCGCGCAGGCGGGAATCCAGATACTGTGCCCCGTTCACCTGCGCGGCCGTCGCAACTGAATCCCCGCCTGCGCGGGGATGACGAATGAAGTTCAGGAAACCGTATTTAAAAATTCAGGACACGTTCCAAAGACCTGAATTTGCCCATGCTGCCTAAAGGTGTTTGTCCGGTGCCGCCCCAGCCGTGCCACTGGTGGCCCAGTCGGCCAGCAGGCGCTGGGGCGAGGGGGGGAGGCACTGGGCCTTGTCGGCGCGGGGGGTGAGGGTGCAGTCCCACCAGGCGCCCTCGCCCCCGCCTGCGCGGTCGCGACGATAGACGAAGGCGAGCGTGCCGGATGGTGCACCCGCTGGCGTACCCGCCGGAAGGGGGCTTGCGGTCGGGCCCGATGTCGAAACCGGGCCACTGGCCGCCGGGCGCCAGCCCAGCACCAGACAGCGCGGACGGTGGCCGCACAGTTCGAGCGCCTGAAGTGCGTAGCGGCCGGGAAACAGCGCAGGATCGAGCGCAAGGCGGATCGGCGTGTCATCGCCAGAGTCGGTATGGGGCGCGGCCTTGCCGGAAAGCGCAGGACCATGGAGCGCGACGAGGGCGGTTCGTTCCGGGGTGTCCTGTCCCGATGACAGGCCCGGCGCGAGGGCGGCTGCCGGGTGGATGGCATAGGCCAGCAAGGCGCTGTCGATGGTGACCGCCCTGTCGGTCTCGGTGAGCGATGCCATGAGGGCATCGTCATCGGGCGAGAGGGCTGTTCCATGGGCCGGAGAAAGGCTTGTAAGCGCCGTTTCGACCGGTTCGCCGCCGTTTGCGCTGGCCCGACCGGCAGAAGGGCTGCGAAAGGCCGCCCCTGTCCCCCACCCGCCGCGCCAGCGATAGAACAGGTGCGCGCCCACTTGCGCGATCTTGTCGAGCGAATTGCGCCATGTGGGGACGACATAGTCGGCGTGGTAATGCGTCGCCCAGCCCACGCGCGGATCGACCGCACCGGCAAGGGCTGCCCCGGCCACGGCCCTTGCGCGCGCCCAGGCCGCCGGGCCGGGATGGCGCGCGGAAAGGCTGCCGTCGCAGGTGAAGGTGAACTGGCAACCGGTGTGGCGCTCCGAACCCTGGAAGACCACGCCGCATACGCTGGCCGGATAGGCCGGGTGGCGCGCGCGGTTGAGCACGACCTGTACCACCGCCCGTTCGCCCGAGGGATCGTCGCCCGCCTCGTACCATGCGGCGGCGGCGAGGCAGTCGCGCGCGCGTTCCTGTGCGCCGGGCGATGTAGCGGGAAACAGGTACGGGGCGGCCGGATCGATCCGGTCGGCCACCGGCAAGGCGGCGTTGGATTGGCGCGCGGCCTCCGCGCTGATCGGTTCGACCGCCATCGGATCGGTGAGCGCGGGCAGGGCGGCGAGCGCGAGCCGCTGGGGCATGCCGGGCGGAGGCGGCGCCAGAACCTTGAGCAGCGTACCCAGCACCACCAGAAACAGCAGCGCCATCGCCAGCCGCAAGGCCGGATCGGCCCAGCGCGTCCAGAAGTCGGCGCCGCTCGTGGGCGGGGCATGGGGCGTTTCGTCTGGCGACGACGATACAAAGGAGGGCGATGCAAAAGGGGTGAGCGGCTGGGTCATGGTCAGAACACGTACTTGAGGGTGATGGTGGCGCGGTTCTGGTTGTATTCCCGCGGCTTGGCCGGAATGGCCGAGGTCCGCCCAAGGCGATGGAGCACCGATGCCTCGACCGAGAAGTGGGGCGCAGCCTGCCACGTGGCCGAAAGGCCCCCATTGGCATAGTGATCGATCCGGTTGCCGCCGCGATAGCGGTTGATCGAATAGCTCACACTGGGGCGCAGGATCACCCGGCGCAGCAGTTCGTGGGCCGCGCCGAGGCTGAAATCGTGCGCCTCGATGCCTGCGACATCCATGATCGGCGAGCGCTGGATGGTCTTGCCGGCAAGGAGGCTGATGGTGGTCAGTGGCGTGGCGTGCCAGTGCAGGGCGGCGGCGTAGGCGAACCCGGCGATGGTGGGATAGCGCGGGCTGGCAAAGTGCTGGTGCTGGTAGCCGAACGCCAGTTCGCCTTCGAGCAGCCGCTGGCGTCCGAAGGCGAGGCCCGCCATCACGGTATAGCCTTGCGAGCGGCGGGTTGCCTGCGTCGCGCTCTCGTGGGGATAGCGGGTGATGTTGTAATGGGCCGAGAGGAATAGGCCGACAGCGGGGGATACCGGGTGGACCGCCCGCCCTCCGGCCACGATGTTGGTAAAGTCGCGCCCCGACAGGTCGATCGTCTCGTCGCCGTTGCGGCGGTTGTAGTAGTGAAATCCGTCATAGTGGGCGTCGAGCGTGATGCGGGTCTGGCCCAGGGCCTGCTCGATCTGGCCGCCCAGGGTGAGTTGGGTGAAGGCGATCGGGCTGATCCCGAACAGTGTATCGCCGGTGGTGCCGCGCGTTTCGATGCGGCGGGCAAAGGAGGCGTTGAGCGTCGCCTGTGTGTCGCGGGCGAAGTCGATCCGGCCCGAGGCCGCCGCGCCATAGCGGTCGGTCCCTTCGGCGCCATGGATGGCATAGCGGTCGAACTGGCCATCGAGCGTGATGTCGAGCGCGTGGCGGTCCCAGCGGGACTGGACCTCGACACGGGGGATCAGGCTGCCGCCGACATCGGCCACCCTGGGGTCACGCCGGGCATAGAGATCGTCGGTGGCGATGCCGCCGAAGGCTACGCTGGGCATGATGCGCAGCGAGCCGAGCGTATAGCCGGTCCCCTCCATGCCCGGACGCACGCGGTTCTCGACCGTTTCGGGGCCCGAGCGATGATCGGGCATGTCCTGCGCGGCGGCCTGCGCGGGAAAGGCCAGCCCTGGACAGGACAGGACCCCGGCCAGAGAGCTCCAACCGACCGAGCGCCAGTTCATGGTTCGCCGGTTCACAAGTCTGCCCCCACTGTCTCCTGACGGGATGACGACCACGGGCGTATTGCCCTGATTTCGCTGTCGCACGCCGCCTCCTGCCACCATTGCCATGGCCCATGGTGGTATCATCGGGGCGTCGGGATCGCGGCTTCAACTGCTGCCATTACTGAGGCACTTCGGGCAGATGCCGCGCGCAAATGGCCCGGTCTTGCCGGAAACTGCCCTGAGGATGCCGGTCATGGGCGTATTATTGCGTGAATTTGCGTTTTTGTTCAGGGGGCTGGGCGATGGTGTGAAAGGTTGGCCAATTCCTGCCAAACCCGGTGTATTTTTACTAAGTAGTCATCGCTTGGCCGTGCGTGTTCCGGTTCACGATGCCTGACAAGCATTCCTTGACCGTGCCCTGCGATAGATGCGGGGGTGAGATCCCCATTCGCCCGCTTGACGCCCGCGCAAGCCGTCCGCATCGGACGCGTCCTTGCGCTGATCATGGCCAATGTGATGACCCTCGGGTACGTCACGGGTCTGGCCACGCCTGCCCTGGCCGGGATGATGGCCTATGGGCTGTCCTTGATGATCCTGATGGGGGTGCCCGATCAGCGCGCCTCGGAAATGCTCGGCGCGGTGGCAATCTGGATGACCGTGGCCGAGTTCCTCGCCGCCGCGCAGTCAGGGCACATGATGCTCTGGCGCTGGGCGGTTTCGGTCTCGGCGCTGGCGGTCGTGCTGATCCCGCTCAAGATCCAGCACTTGCGCAGCCTGGCCCGCGCGCATCCCTATCGGGCGCTGCGCGATCTCGAACGGCGCGTGCCACCGGCCAAATCGGCGGTGATTACCGGCACCGCCGTGGCCAGACGGGATGGGCCAAGGGGCGGAGCAACGCCGCCGCCGCCCGGCCCTTCCCCGCGCGAGGATTGAAACGAACCATTGCGGACGGACAGCGCCGCCAGCCTTGCGGCATAGAAATCGAGCAGTCCTGAAACCCAGTCCTCGGGCGAAAGCGCAAGATCGTCGGTGGCGGAAAAGGCGGCCTCGCTCATCGTGCGCAGGCGCGCATCGTCACCGGCCAGATCGCGCAAGGCGCGCGACAGGGCGGGCGTATCGCGCGGATTGATCGCCAGACCGGCTCCGCGCGCGACCAGATCATCGGCCAGCAGCGCGGTGGGCGGAAGGATGACCGGCAGGCCCGAGCGGGCCGCCTCCATCGCGACGAGGCCATAAGGCTCGGGATAGCGGCTGGGCATGATCAGGAGCCGGGCCTTGTGGGCGAGGCGGACGATCTCGGCCGGGCTGAGCCGCCCTGAAAAGCGCGCCTCGGGATGGCGTGCGCGCAGCATCGGTTCGAGCGCGCCAGTGCCGACCAGGCGCAGCGGAACCCCCGCCTCGCGCGCGGCGGCGGCGGCCAGATCGGGGCCCTTGGTTTCTTCGAGGCGGCCCACGAAGAGCACCTCGCGGTTGTCTTCGGCGGCGATGCGCGTGGCCGACCACGGCGTGACCGGATTGGGCAAGGTGTGGATCGTGGCCGGATCGAACCCGCCGCGGGCCAGCAGCGGGGCCATGCCGCCATGAATGGCCAGGATCAACGGGGCGCTGCGCCCGCGCAGGATGTGCGTCTGGATGGCATGGCGGACGAGGCGCAGCAGCTTGTGGCTGGGCCCCTTGCGGTCGCAGGCCGTGCCAAGGCAGCCGCGCGAGAGCGGCGCATGGGGGCAGGGCGCGCCGCTGCGCAGATCGGCAAAGGCGCCGTTCGGGCAGGCCAGAAAGAAATCGTGGGCCGAGATCACCAGCCTGTCGCGCACCGGGCCAAGCGCATGGAGCACGGCGGGCGAGAGGATCTGGAGCCAGCCGTGGAGGTGGTAGATCGTGCCCGGCGTGTCGTTGTCGGCGATCCAGCGCGCGACCATCCGCGCCGCCGCGCCGTTCCACAAGGCGGCCATCGCCGCCTCGAACCGGGGGCGGGCGAGCAGGCGCGGCT
>DQVI01000142.1 GCA_015661825.1 Novosphingobium capsulatum | reverse complement strand
TGGGCGCGGCTGGGGCGCGCCGTGGGGGCGATTTCGGGCACGGTGGTGCGCGGCGGGGCCGCCAGTGCGGGAGCGGCCAGCGATACCACGCCCGAAGCACAGATCCCGCCCAGCAGCGAATGCCGCATGAAGGTGCCGGGCAAGAGGCCGCACCGGGCCGCGCCAAGCAACAGGCGACGGGCGGAAAGGGAACGATAGCGGGGCAGGGACGTGGCGGAATGCCGTCGGGCAAGGGACATGCGGTTGCCTATCGCACTGGTCGGTCCTAACTGCAAACCCACAATTGCAGCCGTGTTTCCCGGAATTGCGATCTGCGCGATTCTGTGGCTGCTTTCGGACAGGAGTTTGGTGATGAACATCGTATTTGCCCGAGGCGCTGCCGAGCTGCCCCGTCTGGTCGCCCGGATCGTCGCGGAAGGCCCGCTTCCCGAAGGGACACCCGCGCTGGTTGTCGAAGGGGCGCAGGCCGCGCGTTTCGCGGGCAAGGCCGGGCAGGTTCATGAAGCGTTCGTGGCAGGCGAAAAGGGCCTCGTGCGGCTGGCCTTTGCCGGTGCGGGCGATCTTTCGGACGGCGATCGCCGCGCCGGGCTGGAACGCGCGGGCGGCGCGCTGGCGGCCAAATACCTGACCTCGGGCGAGGACGCGCTGGGAATCGACTTTTCCGGGACCGGCTTTTCGGCGCAGGACGTGGTTTCGGTGCTGCTGGGCGCGCGCCTGCGTTCGTGGCAGTTCCTGACCTATCGCACGCGCCTCAAGGACGAGCAGAAGCCCTCGCTCAAGAGCGTGATCGCGCTCGGCGCCCCTGAAGGCACCGAAGACCTCTGGGCGGTCGAAGTGGCCGTGGCCAAGGGCGTGGAGTTCACCCGCGAACTCGTGACCGAACCGGCCAACGTGATCTATCCCGAAAGCTTTGTGGCCCGTTGCCAGGAGCGCCTGGCCGGGACGGGCGTGGAAATCCTCGTCCTCGACGACGTACAGATGGCCGCGCTGGGCATGGGCGCGCTGCTGGGCGTGGCGCAAGGGTCGGTCAAGAAGCCGCGCTTGCTCGCCATGCGCTGGAAGGGCAAGGAGGGCGTGCGCCCCACCGCTTTCGTGGGCAAGGGCGTCTGCTTCGACACCGGCGGCATCTCGATCAAGCCGGCGGCCGGCATGGAAGACATGAAGTGGGATATGGGCGGCGCGGCGACCGTGGCGGGCACGATGCTCACCCTCGCGCTGCGCAAGGCGCAGGCTGACGTGATCGGCGTGTGCGGCCTTGTCGAAAACATGCCCGACGGCAATGCCCAGCGCCCCGGCGATGTTGTCACCAGCATGAGCGGCCAGACCATCGAGGTGATCAACACCGACGCCGAAGGCCGCCTCGTGCTGTGCGACGCGCTGACCTGGGTCCAGAAGGAATACCAGCCCGCCACGGTGATCGACCTGGCCACGCTGACCGGCGCGATCATCATCTCGCTCGGCCACGAGCATGCGGGCATGTTCTCCAACGACGACACGCTGGCAGGCCAGCTCGACAGCGCGGGCAAGGGCTGTGGCGACACCCTCTGGCGCATGCCGATCGGCCCTGCCTACGACAAGCTGATCGACAGCCCGATTGCCGACATCAAGAACGTCGGCCCCCGCTTTGGCGGCTCGATCACGGCGGCGCAGTTCCTCCACCGCTTCATCGACAAGGGCGTGGCCTGGGCCCACCTCGACATCGCGGGCACGGTCTGGATCGACAAGCCCGGCGCCACCCACGACAAGGGCGCGACCGGCTTTGGCGTGCGCCTGCTCGATCGCTTCGTGCGCGATACGCTCGAAGCCTGATCCCGATCGCGGGGGCTGGCGGCAAGCACTGCACTTGCCGCCAGCCCCGCACCCCGGCATAGCGCCCCCATGCGCGTCGATTTCTACCAGCTCTCCAAAGACCCGGCCGAATGGGTCGTGCCGCTGATCGCGCGCAACACGCTGGGCGCGGGTGAGCGGCTGGTGGTGGTCAGCGAATACGAAGACCAGCTCGACCGCATCGGGCAGGCGCTGTGGACCCGCCTTGCCGACAGCTTCCTCGCCAATGGCCGGGCCGGTGGCCCGCATGACGCGCGCCAGCCGATCCTGCTCGACACCACGGTTTCCCGGGAGGCCCCCCCGGCCAATGGCGCGCGCTTTCTTGCGCTGGCCGATGGCGGCTGGCGCGAGAGCGCGGCGGAGCGGGTGTTCCTGCTGTTCCCGCCCGAGCGTATCGACGAAGCCCGCGCGACATGGCGCCTGCTGGGCCAGCGCGAGGGTGTCGAGCGCAAATACTGGCGTCAGGACGGCGCGAGGTGGCGTGAAGGCCCCTAAGTTCGGCGCGCTCTCTTGCGGTGTGGCCCCATACCGGCTAGGGGCGCGCGCAACAATTCCAGCCTTTTTGACCATTCAAGGAAACGCATCATGGCGGTTACCCGCACCTTTTCGATCATCAAGCCCGACGCCACCCGCCGCAACCTGACCGGCGCCGTCACCAAGATGCTGGAAGAAGCGGGCCTGCGCGTCGTTGCTTCCAAGCGCATCCACATGAGCCGCGAACAGGCCGAAGGCTTCTATGGCGTGCACCGTGAGCGTCCGTTCTTCAACGACCTCGTCTCGTTCATGATCAGCGGCCCCGTGGTCGTCCAGGTCCTCGAAGGCGAAGACGCCGTGAAGCGCAACCGCGACATCATGGGCGCCACCAACCCCGCCAACGCCGAACCCGGCACCATCCGCAAGGAACTGGCCGAATCGATCGAAGCCAACTCGGTTCACGGTTCGGACTCGGAAGAAAACGCCGCGATCGAAATCGCGTTCTTCTTCAAGCCCGAAGAAATCGTCGGCTGATCCCACCCGGATCATCACCCAAGAAAAAGGGCCGGGAAGCACACCGCTTCCCGGCCCTTTTTCTTGGGTGAGGGGCCCCCTTCGTCATTCCCGCGAAGGCGGGAATCCAGCGGGCCTTGCACAAGACCCGCCGCTTACAAAAGCGGGCTCATCATCGCCAGCAGGTTGCGCCAGATGCGCTTGGTCAGCGGGGTCTGCGCGGCCATGGCCGGGGTGATTGCGATGCTCTGGGCCAGCCAGTCGCGCTGCCGCGCGCTGATCGCGCGGGCCAGCGCCGCGTCCTCGAAGAGGATGGTGTTCTCGAAGTTCAGCTCGAAGCTGCGCCGGTCGAGGTTGGCCGAGCCGACGATGGCCGCGCTCTCGTCGACGACCATGGTCTTGGCGTGGAGCAGGCCGGGCACGAACTCGTGAATCTCCACCCCCGCTTCGAGCAGGGCCGGATAGTGGCTGCGGCTGGCCGCGCCCACGAAACGGCTGTCGTTGCGGTGGGGGACGACCAGCGTGGTCTCCACCCCGCGCCGCGCGGCGGCCATCAGGGCCGAAAGCACCTGCTCGCCGGGCACGAAATAGGGGGTGGTGATCGTCAGCGTGCGCCGCGCGGCATGGATCAGCGCGGCAAAGCACGAGGGCATCGCGCCATAGGCCACCGTCGGCCCGGTGCCGATCCCCTGCGCGACGATGTCGCCTTGCGGTTCGGGCAGGGGCGCGGTGAGCAGGGCGGTCAGGTCGTCGCCATCCTCGGCCATCCAGTCGGCGGCGAACAGGAACTGCCAGTGGCGGGCGATCGGGCCATGCCAGCGGGTCATGATGTCGACCCAGGGGGCAAAGCGTGGCTTGATGCGGAATTCGGGATCGGCGGCGTTCTGGCTGCCGCACCAGGCCACGGCATTGTCGACGATCAGCGCCTTGCGGTGGTTGCGCAAGTCGACCCGGCCCCGGATCAGCGTCCATGCAAGGTTGCCCACCGGCAGCGCCTCGCGCGCGTCCACGCCCGAGGCGCGCATCTCTTCCCACAGCGGCGAGCGCACGAACTGGCGCGAGCCGAGCGCATCGGCCAGAACCCGCACGCGCACCCCGCGCCGCG
>DQVI01000206.1 GCA_015661825.1 Novosphingobium capsulatum | reverse complement strand
GTTCATCGTGCCGGTCTTTGCCTATCGCCACTATGTCCAGGACAAGGGCGTGTTCCCGCACGCGCTGGTCGAGGACTATGCCCGCGACGAACAGGGCCGCATGGTCCGCAAAGCCGGCATCCTGCCCTGGCTGGCGCTGGCGGCCTGCGCGGCGGTGATTGTCACCGCGCACATGCTGTCCAGACTGCACTGAACACCTGTCGGGGAAAAACCTTCGGGCGCCCCTTCACGGGCGCCCGTTGGCCCCTTCTTCATCCTCCCGCGCATTCTCGCCGATCACGATGTCCCAGACCGCGAGGAACAGCGCGGCGATCATCGGGCCGACCACAAAGCCGTTGAAGCCCATCAGTTCGAACCCGCCGAGCGTGGCGATCAACACGACATAATCGGGCATCTGCGCATCGCGCCCGACCAGCACGGGCCGCACGATATTGTCGACGCTGCTGATGATGAAAAACCCGCACAGGAACAGCGCCACCCCCTGCCAGATCGCCCCGGAGGCCAGCAGGACCAGCGTGACTGGCACCCACACGATACCCGTGCCGATCGCCGGGAACAGCGAGAACACCCCCATCGCCACCCCCCAGAGCAGCGCGCCGGGCAGGCCCAGCAGCCAGAACGTGAGCCCGCCGACCAGCCCCTGAAGCACGGCCACCACCAGACTGCCCTTGATCGTCGCGCGCACGACCGTGACGAAGCGCGAGAGCAGCAGCGCGCGCAGATCGGGCGGCAGGGGAATGGCCCGTTCGACGCGCGTGGCCAGCGCCCGCCCGTCGCGCAGCAGGAAGAAGGTGAGATAGAGCATCACCCCGAGCGCCAGAAAGAAACCGAGCGCCCCCTGCCCGATGCTCAGCACCCGGCCCGCCATGGTCTGGAAGCTGCTGGTCATCAACCGGTCGAAGCGGGCATGCAGGCCGTCGACATCACCCAGCCCGGCCTGAACCAGCCTGTCGCGTGCCCAGCCGGGCAGGATCGCCTGAACCCGGTCGAACAGCGTGCCAAGATCGATCCCGCCCCGCTCGATCCGCGCATAGACGGCGCGCGCCTCGTCGAGCAGGGCCAGCCCCAGCAGGATCGCGGGCACGACCACCACGACCACGATCACCACAAGCCCCGCCAGCGCCGCCCGGTTGCGTCGGCCCGGCATCGCGGCCAGCAGCCGGGCATGAAGCGGCGCGAACAGCACGGCGGCCACCACCGCCCACAGGATCGCCCCGGAAAAAGGCATGACCAGCCAGGCAAAGGCCAGGCTCGTCGCCACCACCAGCGCCACGAAGAACCCCCGCGCCGACATCCTCGTCTCCTCCATCGAATCGCGCCATTGTCGCGCAGATGCCTGACACGGCAAGCCTTGCGCCGGACAAGCCGATTCGAAATCACCGCCCGAATACACCGTCACACCCCGTCCGCGCAGCCCATCCGGGCGCAGCATCGACCGGCCCGATACATGCAGACAACCCTGTCAGGCAGCATGAGCCCTCCCGGCCTCCCGCTTTCCCGGATGGCCCAGGCCCCGCCTGTGAAACCGGGGCACCGGTTTGTCGATCACATGGAAACCTTTTATTACAAAGTCATGCCGGTCTTTCATGGCGCTCATCTATCGGCATGGAAAGGCAAAAGTCGCTGGCTCGAAAAAATCGCCAAATTGGTCCCCCATTTCTGAAAGACGGCAACTTGTCGAATTATGCACAGGGCGTGTATCAGGCCCAGGCGCATCCTTGCCGGCATTGCGTTTGTCGAACCCCGGTTCCCGAACCTGGCTTCTCCAGGCTCACCGTCATCACGGTTTGTGCTTACGACGCATTAACCCATTTCGTTCATGACCAAGACATGCCGACGCCGCATTCCAGCACCAATCAAGCTCCATCGATGGTACGCGCGTTGCTGCTGGCATTTGCCGGCTATGCACTGCTGGCAGCAACCACCATCACGATGACCAGCGACGGGCGCGACCATGCGACCGTATGGCCCGCCGACGCGGTGGTGCTGGCCTTGCTCCTGCTGATGCCCAGGCGCCACTGGCCCATGCTGCTGGCGGCAGGATGGCTGGGCAACCTGCTGGGCAATGCCCTGACCCGCGACTGGTCGTTCGGGATCGTGCTCTATGGCGCGATCAACATGGGACAGACCTTTCTGGCCGCCACCCTGATCGATCGCCATGACGCGAACCGGGGCCTGCTCAGCGACGGTCCCGCGACCTTGCGGTTCCTGCTCATGGCCGGCCTGCTGGCGCCAGCCATGGGCGCGCTGCTTGGCTCGATGGTCTCGCTGGCCAGCTATGGCGAACCGTTCATCCCCTCGTTCCTGCGCTGGTACACCAGCAATGCGCTGGGGTTCCTGATCGGCGCGCCGTTCTTCAAGGCGGTGTTCGACGGCAGCTACTGGGCCTGCTTGCGCGAGAAATCGCCCTCCGGCCGCTTCGAGGGCTTCGCCCTGCTCGTCCTGCATGCATCCGTGCTGGCGGTGGTCTTTTGCCAGTCCACGCTGCCGATCCTGTTCCTGCCGATGAGTTCGCTGCTCCTGCTGGCCTTCCGCCTGGGCAAGCTGGGGGCCGTGGCCGGGGTGATCATGGTCGCTGCCGCAGGGGCCACGGCGGGCTACTTCGATGTCGGCCCGGTTGTTCTCATCCGGCACAGCCCGGCCATCCAGGCCATCTTCTTCCAGGTCTATCTCGGCACGATCCTGTGCACGGCGCTGCCGGTGGCTGCCATCGTTTCCTCGCTGGCCGAAGCGCACAACAGGCTGACCGAGCAGCGCCTCGTGCTGCAACAGATCCTCTCGCAGTCTCCCGACGGGGTGCTTACCTTCGACATGGCCGGCACCTGCCACTGGGCCGACGGGCGGCTGAGCGAGCAACTCGGCCTCGATTCGGCCAGCCTGGTCGGCAAGTCGCTCGACGAACTGTCGGAAATGACCAGCGACCGGCTCGCCGATCTCGTCGCAGGGGCGCTGGAAACCGGGGGCGAGGCCGTGGGTGCCGACTTCGAGCCGCTCGGACGGCCCGGCACCATTCTCGAAGCCTCGGTCGGCGTGCTGGAGACCGACGGCGCCCGCTCGGGCGTGGTCGTGACCTTGCGCGATATCACCAAGCGCAAGCAGCGCGAGACGGCGATGGTCCGCATGGTCGAGACCGACGACCTGACCGGGGTGCTCAACCGCAAGGGCTTTCGCAGCCACCTCACGCCCGCGCTGGTCCGCCATGATGGCCCGCTCGTGCTCGCGCTGATCGATGTCGACCATTTCAAGATGATCAACGACCAGTATGGCCATTCGGTGGGCGACGAAGTGCTCAAGGAAATCGCCGCCCGCCTGAGCGCAGGCTCGCGCAGCACCGATCTGGTCGGACGGCTGGGCGGCGACGAATTCGCCATCCTGTTCCGCTGCGACCTGCCGACCGCGCGCAAGGCCTGCGAGCGCATCGCCGCAGCCATCCGCAACCAGCCGGTCCATCGCCATGGCAAACTCGGGGTTCTGGCCTCGATCAGTTGCGGCCTGGCCGGATATCGCGACGGGATGACCCGTGGCGAACTGTTCGATGCAGCGGACATGGCGCTTTACGATGTCAAGCGCACCGGACGCGACGGGATCAGCACCGCGCCCGATGCATCCGTCCGGCTGGCCTGACCCCCTTCGCCGCCCCGCCTGCGCGGGCACCTTGGTCAGTTCCGCGCCCGCCTGCGCGGACCCGTCTGTCAGTTTCGCCCCCGCCTGCGCGGGCGAAGCGCATCGCGCATGGCAATGCTCGAATTGATCCGCGTCACCCCCGGCAGGCGCGAGAGCACCTCGCCATGGATCACCTCGTAGGCCGCCACGCTCTCGGTGCGCACGCGCAGCCAGTAGTCAACGTCGCCGGTCATCAGGAAGCATTCGCGAATTTCCGGGCACTGCCGCACCGCATTCTCGAAGCGCGAGAGATAGTCCTCGGTCTGCCGGTCGAGCGTGACCTGCACCACCACGTCGACCCCGCGCCCCTCCTCCACGTCCGAGCCGGTCACCACGGTATAGCCGCGAATGATCCCGCGCTCTTCCAGCATGCGGATGCGGCGCAGGCAGGCCGAGGGCGAAAGCGCCACCGCCTGGGCCACCTCGGAATTGGGCTTGCGCCCGTCGGCGCGCAGAATCCGCAGGATGGCGCTGTCGGTATCGTCCATCAACGAAGACATATCGTGTCAAATCCCCCGTTCAATCATGCGTACAGTGGCATAAATTGATCGATCATGCCAATATGAGGCAGCCTATTTGACAGGACATGCGATACCATTGATCACAGATCGCGGCCCTTTCCTGCCTGGCCGCGTTGCAGACGAGGGGCACGATGGCAGCCGGAGCAAGATTGACGATCGACCTGGCGGCGCTGGCCGCCAATTACCGGACCCTGTGCGCGCAAGTCGCCCCGGCGCGCGTGGGCGGGGTGGTCAAGGCCGATGGCTATGGCCTTGGCGCGGCCCTCGTCGCGCAAACCCTGATCGCGGCGGGGTGCGAACACCTGTTCGTCGCGCTTCAGGGCGAGGCCGAGGCCCTGATCCCTCATGTGGGCCCGGTTCCGGTCTATATCCTCAACGGCCTGCTGCCCGGCGGCGAGGAAACCTGCGCACAAGCCGGCGCGATCCCCGTGCTCAACTCGCTCGATCAGGCCCGCCGCTGGGGCGCGGAGGCCGAACGGCTTGGCCGCCGCCTGCCCGCCGTGCTCCAGGTCGATACCGGCATGTCGCGCATGGGCCTTCCCCCCGAGGAAATCGACGCCCTGCTCGCCCGGCCCGAACTGCTCGCCCGGTTCGACATGCGCTGGCTGATCAGCCATCTGGCCTGTGGCGATGACCCTGCCGACCCGGCCAATGGCGCACAGGAAGCCCGCTTCCGCGCGATCGCCGCCCGCTTCCCCGATGTTCCCCTTGCCCTCGACAACAGCGGCGGCGCGTTCCAGTCGCGCGGCCATTTCAACCTCGTGCGGGCGGGCATCGCGCTCTATGGGGGCGCCCCGAGCACCGGCCCCAACCCGATGCGCGCGGTCGTGGCGCTCGAAGCGCGGATCGCGCAACTGCGCACGATCCCGGCGGGCACGGGCGTGGGCTATGGCCTCACCTTCCAGACCACCCGCGAGACGCGCATCGCCACGATCCCCGTCGGCTATGCCGATGGCTGGCCCCGGTGCCTGGGCAATCGCGGATCGGCCTTCATCGCGGGCACGCGGGTGCCTGTCGTGGGCCGGGTCTCGATGGACAGCATCACCCTCGACGTGACCGACATCGCGCCCGAACACCTCTATCCCGGCGCCCCGGTCGAACTGATCGGCCCGCACCAGACGGTCGATGATGTCGCCGCCGATGCGGGCACGATCTCCTATGAAATCCTCACCCAACTGAGCCGCCGGTACGAGCGCGTGGTCCTGCCCGCCCCTGGCCTCACCTCTCCCCCCACCCCCGAACAGCGGAGCATTCCCGCATGAGAATCGCGATTTGCGGCAGCGGCGTCATCGGCGTCACCTCGGCCTGGTATCTGGCCCAGGCCGGACACGAAGTCGTCGTGATCGACCGTCAGGACGGCCCCGCGCTGGAAACCAGCTTTGCCAATGCGGGCGAGATCTCGCCCGGCTATGCCTCGCCCTGGGCGGCGCCGGGCATTCCGCTCAAGGCGCTGCGCTGGCTGATGATGGACCACGCCCCGCTGATCCTGCGCCTCAAGCCCGACATGGCGATGCTGCGCTGGCTGGTGGCGATGCTGGGCAACTGCACGCAAAGCGCCTATGCGATCAACAAGAGCCGCATGGTCCGCCTCGCCGAATTCAGCCGCGACTGCCTGGCCGCGCTGCGCGAGGAAACCGGCATTTCCTATGATGAGCGCATGCAGGGCACGCTGCAACTCTTCCGCGAGCAGAAGCAGCTCGACGGGATCGGCAAGGACATCGCCGTGCTCAAGGCCGATGGCGTGCCGTTCGAGGTGCTCGACCGCGCGGGCTGCATTGCGGCCGAACCGGGCCTTGCCCGCTCGTCCGCGCCCATCGCCGGGGGCCTGCTGCTGCCCAACGACGAGACGGGCGACTGCTTCAAGTTCACCAATGCGCTGGCCGACATGGCCAGGGCCAAAGGCGTGACCTTCCTCAACAACACGACGATCACCGCCATGGTCGAGGAAGCGGGCCGAATCGTGCGCGTCGAAACCAGCAAGGGCCCGGTCGTTGCCGATGCCTATCTGGTGGCCATGGGCAGCTATTCGCCCCACCTGATGGCGCCGCTCGGGCTTCACCTGCCGATCTATCCGGTCAAGGGCTATTCGCTGACCGTGCCCATCGTCGAGGAAGCCCATGCCCCGGTCTCGACCCTGCTCGACGAGAGCTACAAGGTGGCGATCACCCGGCTGGGGAACCGCATCCGCGTGGGCGGCATGGCCGAAATCTCGGGCTTCAACACCGATCTTCCCGCCGCCCGGCGCGCCACGCTCGAAATGTCGGCCAGTTCGCTGTTCCCCGGCGCGGGCGCGATGAAAGAGGCCACCTTCTGGTCGGGCCTGCGCCCGATGACGCCCGACAGCACCCCGATCATCGGCCCCACCCGCCTGCCCAACCTGTTCCTCAACACCGGGCACGGCACGCTGGGCTGGACGATGGCCTGCGGCTCGGCCCATGTGATCTCCGACATCATCGGCGGCAAGCGCCCGGCCATCGAAGCGGCCGACCTCGCGCTCAGCCGCTATTGACACCAGACCCAGGAAAAAAGGGGGGCAGGCTGCGGACAATCCCGCAGGCCTGCCCCCCTTTTTTTGCCATCAGAACGCGTACTTGACCGATACCAGCGCCTGACGCGGCGGAATATAGGTGCTGAACACCTGATGCGTGCCGTAAGGATCGGTGAAGCGCGAGGAAATGCCGTCGACGTTGAACAGGTTGGTAACCGTCGCCGAGACCGAGAAACCGGTGCCCACGAAATCGTAGTTGGCGAAGAGGTTGACCTGCGAATAGTGCGGCGTCTTGTCATACCAGGCCGACTGGAAGACGTTGGACTGGAAGCCGCCACGGTAAAGGTACTGTGCGCGCAGCATCAACTTGCCGGGCCCCGCCTGCCCCGTCCACGAGATCGCCCCGCTGCCCTGCACCGTGGGCATGTTGGGCACGGCATTGCCCTTGACGTTCTGGTAGGCCGCCGCACGCGACAGATAGGCCGCATAGTAGTTGCCATAGAAGCCGCCGGTCCCGGCAAAGCCTGCCGCCGCCTGCGCCGCGGTTGCGGTGATCGGGTTGAGCGCCTGATAGTCGTCGGTGAACGAGCCATGCTGGAGCGAAAGGTTGCCCTCCAGACGGAGATGCTCGGTCGCGCGCCAGTCGGCCTCGAACTCCCCGCCATAGATATGCGCCATCGGCACGTTGCCGATCCCGTAGGAATAGAGGATCGGGTCGTCGTTGATGAACTGCATGTTCTTGTAGAGATAATAGAAGGCCGCCGCATTGAATTGCAGGCGATTGCCGAAGAAGCGGTTCTTCGACCCGATCTCGAAGCTGTCGACGGTTTCCTTGTTGAAATTGCCCTGCACGCCATAGGGGTTGCCCATCGAGATGAACGAACCGAACCGACCGGCATTGGTATTGACCCCGCCCGGCTTGTAGCCACGGGTATAGCTCACATAGACCATGTTGGCGGGGGTGATGTCGTAGTTGACGGCCGCCTTCCAGGTCAGCGCATCGCTGATATTGGCAGGGCCGGACGAACTGGGCTGGAGATAGACCCCCGAGGTCTGCGAGCTTCGTCCACCCGAGATGCTGTCGCTCTCGCCCACGTACTTGTCGCGGTTGTAGCGCAGGCCCGCCGTGATCGAGAGGCGGTCGGTCAGCTTGTAGGTGCCCTGCCCGTAGAACGCGAAGGAATCGCGCGTGATCGACGAAAGCTCGGCATATTGCAGCGCCGAGATCAGCGGATCGTCATAGGCCGTGTGCATCGCCAGCGGCGCATTGAGCCCGTCGCCGGTGGCCGCGCTATATTCGTTGATATAGCTGCTGTTGCGGCTGTGGAGGTAGACGCCCCCGATGATCCCCTTGAAGCGCCCGCCCTTGTCGTAGGCCAGGTTGACTTCCTGCGTCCACGACTTGGCCTGCTGCTGCCAGAGGGCGATATGGTCATAGGCCGCCCCGCCGGTGTTCGCGCCCTGATATTGCAGGAACAGCGCCTGGTTGAGGCCATCGCCATCCCAGCCCTGCCGCGACAGCAGCTTCTGGTAGCTGGTGATCGAGGTGGCCACCAGCCCGTCGAAATCGAGCTTGGCGACACCATAATAGAGCTGCGTGCGCACATAGCTGGTGCCGGGGAAATCCTGGGTCACCTTGCGCGGATCGGGATTGGGATCGAGCACGTTCTTCTGCTCGGCCCCATTGGCATCGCCGCGATACTGGATCGTGCTGAGCAGCAGGCTGAACACCGTGCCCGGCGTCCACTTGATCGAGGCCTTGCCGCTGATGGTGTTGGCATCGCTCAGCGGATAGCCGGGCTGCCCGGCCACGTCGGTCGCCTTGGCATAGCCGTCGTGCTTCATGAACTGGATCGCGCCGCGCGCGGCCAGCGTGTCGGTGATCGGCACGTTGAGCGCGGCATTGGTCGTCACGTAGTTGTAGTTGCCATATCCGGCATCCACATAGCCCGAAAGCTTGTCGGTGGTCGGTTGGGTCGAGACGACATTGATCGTGCCCCCGGTCGAACCTTGCCCATACATCGTGCCCTGCGGCCCGCGCAGCACCTCGATCTGGCTGACATCGGAAAAGGCAGCGTTGGCGGCAATCGAATTGAAGATGTAGACGCCGTCGATGTGATAGGACACGCCCGACTGGGTGGCCGGATTTTCCGGCGTTCCCAGACCGATGCCGCGGATCGCAATGTTGCGCTCGCCCCCGTTGCCCGAGGCCACGACCAGGCCCGGCACGCTGCCGTTGAGCCCGCCGATCTCGGTGATGTTGTTCTGCCTGAGCAAGTCGGCGGTAACGGCGGTGACCGCCAGATTGGCCTTTTGCAGCGTGGTGTTGGTGCGCTCGGCCGAAACCACGATCTCGCCCAGTTGCCCGTTGTCTGCCGAGGCGTCCGGCTGCCCTCCCTGAACGCCCGGAACAGCGGCATCGGCCCCGTTTTCGACAGCGTTTCCGGCAGCACTTTCGGCCGCATGGGCCTGACCGGCCATCACGGCGGCGATGGCCAGAAACGAGCTGGTGAAAGTCTTGCGGACTTGTTGCGATATCCTCACGGAGAGCCCCTTAGCTTTTTTGACGGCCGGTTGCGCGGCCTGTTTCGTTCGGTCCCTGGCCTTCCCCACCCCATCCCCCGGATCACGCCGGACCCGGCACGCCGCACCGGCTCCATCGGCCCCGCGGTCGCCTGACCCGACGGTGCCGCCGGTGTCTGTGCAGTAAAAGTGGGTTAACAGGGGCGCGCGGACAAGCCTCGATATTTGACGCACAGAGCCCTTTGTCCTGACACCCGGAGCCCGTGAAACCGGCTCCAGAGTGCCCGGAACAGCGGCCTTTCCAGCGTCAAATCATGCCCTTGCCGGCGCGCAATGCCGATTTAGGGCCAATTCAGGGCCGATCCATGGCCGATTCAGGCAGCGCCCACCTGCCGCAACCGCTCCACCGTCCGGGAATCCTGCTCGCCATGATAGGCGATGAGCCCGGTCAGGGCCTGCGCCTCGCGCACGAGGGCACGATAGAGCAGGAACAGGATCGAGCGGCGCTGCTTCGCATGGGCGCCCATCTCCGCCCGCAAGGCCTCGCGGTCGGAGCCACGCAACAGGTCGACGAAATGTTCCACGCTCTGGCAGATGACCTCGATATCGGCCTGCGCCGCCTCGGGAAAGTCCGGGTCTTCGAGAACCGGATACATGGTGTCCGCACCGTCCTGCGCGCCCGCCCCTTTGCGCACATCGAGCGTCATGCCCATGCCGTTGTAGTTGGCCATCTCCAGCAGCGACTGGTCGAGCCACAGGCTGCCCAGTCCGTTGATCAGCGAGCCGACCGCCAGCGTGCCCTGCGACCGCGCAATCGCCCGATAGCGCAGCCGCGTGGCCAGCCGGTTGCCCAGAAAGTGGAACATGAAGGTATCAGGCGCGAACCCGGCATGGCGATAGAGCTGTTGGAGCGACCAGCCCGTCCCGCACAGATCGACCACCAGCGACCTGTCGCAGGCGATCGAGCGGAAATAGGCCAGATAGTCCTCGCTCGCGTTGAGGCGCGAGACCCGGCTCGTGTAGAAATAGTGCGAGCGGGCGCGGCAGGTGTCGCCGGCCAGCGCCTCGTAGATATCCTTGAGGAACAGGCAGTCGCGGCTGGAAAACAGCACGTTGCGATAGCCCTTGGCGATGACTTCCCCGGCAATGTAATGCGAGATGATCACCAGCATGGGCAGGTTGTACTGAACCTGGAGCAGCCGGATGCGATCGCGCGAGGTCTGCCCGCCGGTCGCTGCGTCCCCCTGCGTGCCACACAAGGTCAGCCGGGCCTCGCGCACCAGCCGCGCCAACTGGACATAGCCATGGCCCATGAGCGCGCGTTCGGCCTGCGTGGGCGCGCTCAGCGTGGTGTGCATGGCCCGAAACCCGGCGGCGCGCGCATTGGCAATATCGCTGCGCCAGTTGTCGCCCATGTGCAGGCTGGTGTCGGGCAACAGGGTCCGGTCGCGCCAGACCTTGCCGTTGCGCTTGCCATGGCTCGACAGCAGGATCCCCACTTTCCGTTTGAACCCGGCCTTTGCCAGCAGCGCCTTGATCACCCGGAGCGGAAGATACATGTCGGTGATCAGCATGTCGCCGTTGCGGACCTGATCCATGTTCTCGCGGATCGGGATCACCTGGGCCAGTTCGGTGTCGATCTCGGCCTCGCTCAGGGCTTTGGCTTCGTCCTGCGAACAGAACCCGGAGCGGGCCAGTTCGGCATAGATGTCATCGAGGGTGTAATCGCGCTCGCTGACCACCTTTTCGGCCTGACGGCGCGCACGCGCGAAGCCGGGCCTGCCCACCTTGCGTTCGACAATCTCGAAGACCAGCGCCGGGTCGATGCAACGCCTTGCAATCAGGGTGTCAAAAATATCGAACGTACGCATGAAACGCAGTGCAACCTTGCCAGAGCCGACCGGCAGCCCGCCGGGATGCGGTCAGGAAGCCGGGGCCGCACGTTTGTGCCGGATCAGGCGCGCGGGCAACCGGGAATTTCACGACAGGGCCCGGTTGCCGCCCCAACCAGGACCAGGCCCTCAAGGTCTTTGCACAGCAATACGGCGTCCATCGGAATCTTGCGGGCTGTCTGCCCGGACAGGTCATCCCGGCATGGCGCAATGCACGATATGCGACTCGCCCCGATCCCCGCCGCCTGAGGCACCTGACAGGGCTGAAAACCGCGCCTGTTGCGCGGCATTCGCCACCGGATGGCCCGGCATTTTGGCCTGAAAACAACCATCCATCCCCCCTCTCCGGTTTTTGGAATCGCCTTCGCACAAAGGCCTTGTGCCCGGTGATTTTCCATTTTAGATTGTTATGGATCGTAACAGAATTGCGACGCCGGAATGAAGGTACCCGCCCGGTTGCGGCGCCAGAATTTTGATAAGCGCAAAAATGCGCCAATGAGTGAGAGGATGTCTGATGCCTGAAATTCGCGCACTTGCGCGCGTACCCCTGCGTGCGCGCCTGCTGTCTGCTGCCACCCACCCCCTCACAGCTCTGGCCCTCACCGCCCAGATCGCCGCGAGCCCGTCGGCCATGGCTCAAGCTGCGCCCTCCCCGTCCGCGCAGGCTGCAACCGAGCCGCAATCGAGCGAGGAACCCGCCTCCACCACGGGCATCCCCGGCGAGATCATCGTCACCGCGCAAAAGCGGGCCCAGGCCCTGTCCGACGTGTCGCTCTCCGTCGCCGCAGTCGGCGCCGCCCAGCTTCAGGCCAACAACACCGTCTCCCTCGAAGGTCTCCAGACGCTGGTTCCCTCGATCAGCTTCGGCAACGACTTCAACTTCGCCAAGCTGTTCATCCGCGGCATCGGCCTGTCCAGTTCGCTGCCCGGCGTCGATCCTTCGGTGGCCTTCCATGTCGATGGCGTGGTCGTCTCGCTGCCCCAGGCGCAGCTGGGCTCGATGTTCGACCTCGAACGCGTCGAAGTGCTGCGCGGCCCCCAGGGCACGCTCTATGGCCGCAACGCGACCGGCGGCGCGATCAACCTGATCACTGCCAAGCCGACCGACCACCTGACCGGCTATGTGCGCCAGACCATCGGCGGCGAGGCCCTGCTCACACAGACCGATGCGGCGATCAGCGGCCCCCTCGCCCACGGGATCAGCGCGCGCATCGCCGTCCAGCGGATCGACCGCGACGGCTATGGCGTCAACGAATTCACCGGCAACACCATCGACAATGCCCACCAGTGGTCGGTGCGCGGGCACCTGATGCTCGAACCGACCGAAAAGCTCTCGATCCTGCTCACCGGCGAGCTGCACACCGAGAAGGATCGCGGGCTGGCGGTGAAGTTCCGCGAGGTCTCGTTTCCGGGAACCACCATCCCGAGCCTGACCGCGCTGGGCCAGCGCACCAATCCCGACGGCAGCCAGGCCGCTTTCGCCAAGAACGTGCGCGACCTCAACACCAACCTCGACCCGATCAACGACCGCCGCCAATATGCGTTCACGGGCGTGGCGACCTATGACGCCAGCGATGCGCTCACGATCAAGTCGGCGACCTCCTATCGCGACTTCCGCGCCTACTTCTTCCAGGACTTCGATATTTCGAGCTACACCGGCTATCCGCTGGCCCAGACCAACACCGTCAAGACCAGCGCCAACCACTGGCAGCCGGTCTGGCAGCACCAGTTCAGCGAGGAACTCCAGGCCAACTACGAGAGCAAGCGCCTCCACGCGATCCTCGCGGCCTTCTACCTCAAGGAACACATCCGCGTCGAAAACCACATCGGCTACGACGTGCTGACCGACACCGATCCCTATCGCGTCCAGTTCGACGGCAAGCTCGATATCGAGACCTGGGCCGTCTTCGCCAATGCCACCTACGACCTGACCGACCAGCTCTCGCTCAAGCTGGGTGGGCGCTATTCGTGGGAAAAGCGCCACGTCGCCAACAATGCGGGCATCGGCACTGCGGCCACCGGCTTCCAGCTCGACCCCTTGCAGTGGAACACCAGCAAGACCTGGACCGATTTCTCGCCTTCGGCGGGGCTCGAATATCGCCCGTCCGACCCGGTGATGCTCTATTTCAACTGGTCGCGCGGGTTCAAGTCGGGCACGGCTGAAATCGGCGCGCGGCGCAGCGCCACGGCGACCACGCCTTTCGTGAACCCCGAAAAGGTCGAGGCCTTCGAAGGCGGCATCAAGTATTCGAAGGGCACCCTTCAGGCCAATCTCGCGATCTTCTACCAGAAGCTCAAGAACGGCCAGTTCCAGCGCTCCTTCCCGATCCCCGTCGCGCCCTATTTCGCCAGTTCGCTCGACAATGCGGCGGCCTCGCGCTCGTATGGCGCCGAAGTGGAGTTCCGCTGGCAGGCCACCCGCGCCCTCGCGCTCGATCTTTCAGGGGCCTATCTCAACTCGAAGTTCACCGACTTCCACTCGACCAACCCGCTCGACCCGGTGCTGTTCGGCCCCAATGCCAGCACCGTCGTGCCCGAAGACCTCTCGGGCAACTATACCCGCATGAGCCCCAAGTGGACGCTCAACTTCAACCCGACCTACCGCATCCCCCTCGCCAGCGGTGCCAACGTCACGCTGGGCACCAACATCGCCTATCGGTCCAAGCAGTATCACACCGAATTCAACGATGATCGCCTGTCGCAGAAAGCCTACACGCTGATCGATGCCAATGTCCGCTACAAGCATTCGGACGGGCGCAGTTCGATCAACCTGTGGGTCAAGAACCTGACCGACAAGCTGGTCTGGGCCGGCAGCTATGCCGTGGCCACCAGCCGCACCATCGGGGGCACCCTGATGGCGCCGCGCACCTATGGCGCGACGTTCGGCTACGAGTTCTGACGTGCCGGCAAGCGGGATGGACGCAGGCTCAGCGATGGCCGCGAAACGGCCATTCGCCCAGTGTGTCCCATCCTGCACCGCCTCCGGGCCGGGGCGCCAGCCGGTGCAGGGCGAGCGCGGGGAAGGCAAAAGCCTCGTCGCGCCAGACTGCCCGCAACTGCGCCTGAAGCGCGCGGGCCTCGGCCCGGTCCACTTTGGCCTGCACGGTCGCATGAAAGCGCAAGGTCCCCTGATCCTGTGCCGACAGCAAGCCATGCAGGGCATGGCCCAGTTCCTCGCGCAAGTCTGCGAGCGCGGGACTGGCAATCGCGATACCCGTGCCGCGCCCCATGTCGAACACCCCCCGCGTCTGCGCGGCGGGAGGGGCGCCACGCGCCGCGCGCGCCAGCAGGCCGCGCACTTCCCCCAGCGACGAGGGAGGCAGCGCGTGGAACAGGGTGACGTGTACAGGCACATGGTTGCGCGCAGGCGGATAATGCGCGCGGCGCAAGCCTTCGAGCCTGGAAAACAGGCCGTGGGGCAATTGCGCCGTGACGATGAGCGCCTGTGACGGGGGCTGCGCCGGGGCCTGTGACGGGGTCTGCGTGTGGGCCTGTGTCTGTGAAAGAGGCTGGACATGCAGCGCGCGCGGGGCCGGGCCCGTGTCGTTCCGGTTCATGTCCAGCCTCTCGCGTTGCGCCGGTCTGGCCGGGTCGATCCCGGACGAGAGCAGGGTGCAGGGTGTATTGTGAAAGGTCGGGAAACCCCGGAACAGCCGGAATGATGGGTATCAATCGGCAAATCCGTAAGTTTCCCTAAGGCCTTTTACTCAGCTCTAAAGGTTAAATCCAGCTTACAACTCACCACGGGATCGCCGCAGGGCAAACCATTTGGCGACGTTCGCATTGTGCTGTTCGAGGGTGTCGGCAAAGACATGCCCGCCCTTGCCATCGGCCACCATGTAGAGCGCCTTGGTCTGCGCCGGGTGCAGCACGGCCTCGATCGACAGGCGGCCCGGATTGGTGATCGGCCCCTTGGGCAGGCCCGCCATCGTATAGGTGTTGTAATCGTTGCGGGCGTGGATTTCCGAGGCGAGAATCCGGCGGCCCAGTGGCTTGCCCTTGGTGATCGGATAGATGATCGTCGGGTCGGCCTGAAGCCGCATGCCCTTGCGCAGGCGGTTGGAATAGAGCCCGGCCACCATCTTGCGCTCCGAAGGCTTGCCGGTCTCCTTCTCGACGATGGAGGCCAGGATCACCGCTTCCTGCGGCGTCTTGGCGACCGTGTCGGGGCCGCGCTCTGCCCACAGCCTGGCCAGCGTGGTGGTCATCGCCGCCTGCATCCGCGCCAGAACGGCGCTGCGCGCCTCGCCCCGGCGGAAGTCGTAGCTGTCGGGCAGCACGCTGCCTTCGGCGGGCACGGCGACGGGCCCGGTCAGCAGGGGCTGGGCCATCAGGCGCTCGGCCACCATGACCGCGGGCATCCCTTCGGGCACATTGACCAGCCGCCGCATCACACCCTCGCGGCCTTGCAGGATCAGAAGGATCGTCGAGCCGCTGGCATGGGCCGGCAGGCTGAATTCACCCGCCTTGATCGGGTCCTTGGCGCCCAGCAGGCGCGCCCGCGCGCGGAAAGTGCTGGCCGAGGCGATTGCCCCTTGCGCTTCGAGCTTGCCCGCGATGGAGCCCACGCTGGCGCCATCGGGCACCACGAACGAGGTCTCCTTGTCGAGCGGGCCGGGGCCATACCAGCCCCAGAAGAAATGGGCCCCCCAGCCCAGCATCAGGAGCAGCGCCCCCAGAATGGCCAATCGGACAGGACCGATACGGGCGATCATGGGGGCGCGTTTCCTTTGCTTTTGGGAAGCTTTCCGACGCTTTCGGCGCTTCCCGGACATTATGCAGGCTGGAAGCTCAGACCGCCTTGAGAATCAGGCTGGCGTTGGTGCCGCCAAAGCCGAACGAGTTGTTGAGGACCGCGCGCACCTGCCGCTTCCTGGCGACATGCGGCACGAGGTCGACCCCTTGCGTGCCTTCATCCGGGTTGTCGAGGTTGAGCGTGGGCGGCACGATCTGGTCGCGCAGGGCCAGGATGCAGAAGATCGCCTCGACCGCGCCAGCGCCGCCCAGCAGGTGGCCGATGGCCGACTTGGTGCTGCTCATCGAGGCGCCGCTCAGGTCCGGGCCCAGCACGCGCTTGACGGCGGCCAGTTCGATGGTGTCGGCCATCGTCGAGGTGCCGTGGGCGTTCACATAGTCGATGTCGCCCGCTTCCATGCCCGCCTTGCGCAGGGCCATGCGCATGGCCAGTTCCGCGCCCTTGCCTTCCGGGTGGGGAGCGGTGACGTGGTAGGCATCGCCCGACAGGCCATAGCCGACGACTTCGGCATAGATCTTCGCGCCGCGCGCCTTGGCGTGCTCGTACTCTTCGAGAACGACAACGCCAGCGCCCTCGCCCATCACGAAGCCGTCGCGGTCCTTGTCATAAGGACGGCTGGCCTGTTCGGGGCGGTCGTTGTAGCTGCAATTGAGCGCACGGGCCTGGGCGAACCCGGCCACGCCCAGCGGGTTGATCGTGCTTTCCGCACCGCCCGCCAGCATCACGTCCGCGTCGCCATCCTTGATCATGCGCGCCGCATCGCCGATCGAGTGCGCGCCCGTCGAGCAGGCGGTCACGACCGCGTGGTTGGGGCCCATCAGGCCATACTTGATCGAGACCTGACCCGAGATCAGGTTGATCAGGCGGCCATGCACGAAGTGCGGCGAAACGCGGTTCGGCCCCTTTTCGTGGAGGACGATCGATTCGCTCTCGATGCCCGGCAAGCCGCCGATGCCCGAGCCGATCGAGCAGCCGGTGCGCAGCTTGAGGTCATCGTCCATGTCGACGAGACCGGCATCTTCGAGCGCCTGCCCTGCGGCATCGATGCCAAAGACGATGAACGGATCGACCTGGCGCTGGATCTTGTGATCGACGCGCTTGCCTGCATCGAAACCATAAGGATGATCGGCGGGCTTCACCTCGCAGGCGATCTGGCACTTCTGGTTGCTGGCGTCGAAACGGGTGATCGGGCCCGCCCCCGACTTGCCCGCAAGCAGGTTCGCCCAAACGGTTTCGACGTCTGCCCCCAGGGGAGTGACAAGGCCAAGGCCGGTTACGACGACACGACGCATTCTATTCTCCGGAAATGACAAACGAACAGGCCCAGCCCCTGAAAAAAGGGGCTGAGCCTGCCGAAATCCTCCCCTGTGCCAGCCTGCTCAAAGGCTTGCTGCGCGCGTGGGGAAGCGGGGCGATCAGCCCTTGTTTTCGTCGATGTACTTGATCGCATCCGAGACGGTCGCGATCTTTTCAGCCGCGTCGTCGGGGATTTCGACACCGAATTCTTCTTCGAAGGCCATGACCAGCTCGACGATGTCGAGCGAGTCGGCGCCCAGATCGTCGATGAAGCTGGCGTCTTCGGTGACCTTCTCGGCTTCGACGCCGAGGTGCTCGACGACGATCTTCTTAACGCGGTCGGCGGTATCGCTCATTGTATGCCCCTTCACAGGAAACTGGTTGGTGGTGGCGGGTTTGGCATCGCCCTAATGGGCGGATGACCCGCTGGCAAGAGGCCGCGCATCCAAGGCCCTTGAGCCGAGAGATGCGCAAGCCCGGTCGGAACGGGTGGCCGCTCAGCCCTTGGGCTGTTCGACCACGCGAATGTTAAGCTCGCGCAACTGCTTGGGCTCGGCAGGAGCAGGCGCCCCCATGAGCAGGTCTTCGGCGCGCTGGTTCATCGGGAACAGCGTGATTTCACGCAGGTTCTGCGCGCCGCACAGCAGCATCACGATGCGGTCGACACCCGCGGCCATGCCGCCGTGGGGCGGCGCGCCATACTGGAACGCACGGTAAAGACCGCCAAAGCGCTCTTCCACGTCGTCCTTGGTCAGGCCCACGATCTCGAAGGCCTTGACCATGGTTTCGGGCGACTGGTTGCGGATCGAGCCCGAAGCTATCTCGTAGCCGTTGCATACGAGGTCGTACTGATAGGCCTTGATCGTCAGCGGGTCCTGACCGGTCAGCGCCTCCATCCCGCCCTGCGGCATCGAGAACGGGTTGTGGCTGAATTCGACCTTCTTGGCGTCTTCGTCCCATTCGTAGAACGGGAAGTCGACGATCCAGCACAAGTCGTAACGCCCCTCGTCGATCAGGCCCAGCAGGTTGCCCACGCGGGTGCGCGCGGCGCCTGCCAGCTTGGCGGCCTGCTCGACCTTGCCCGCGGCAAAGAACAGCCCGTCGTTTTCGCCCAGGCCCAGCTCGGCATAGAGCTTTTCCATGCCTTCGGTCCCGTGGTTCTTGGCGATCGGGCCACCGAACTCGCCGCCCTTGCGGGTGACATAGCCAAGGCCGGCATGCCCTTCGGCGCGGGCCCAGTCGTTCATCTCGTCGAAGAACTTGCGGCTCTTCTCGGCAGTGTTCGGGGCGGGAATCGCGCGGACCACGCCGCCCGAGCCGACGATCTTCTCGAACAGGCCAAAGCCCGAAGCGGTGAAGTGCTGCGAAACGTCCGAAATGATCAGCGGGTTGCGCAAGTCGGGCTTGTCCGAGCCATACTTGAGCATGGCCTCGTCATAGGCGATGCGCGGGAACTGGCCCACCGGGGTCACCGGCTTGCCCTGCGCGAAGGCCTCGAACACGCCGCCGATCACCGGCTCCATCGTTTCCCAGATTTCTTCCTGGGTCACGAAGCTCATTTCGAGGTCGAGCTGGTAGAATTCGCCCGGCAGGCGGTCGGCGCGCGGGTCTTCGTCGCGGAAGCAGGGCGCGATCTGGAAGTAGCGGTCGAAACCGGCCACCATCAGCAGCTGCTTGTACTGCTGGGGCGCCTGCGGCAGCGCATAGAACTTGCCCGCGTGGATGCGGCTGGGCACGAGGAAGTCGCGCGCGCCTTCGGGACTCGAAGCCGTCAGGATCGGCGTCGAATACTCGGTAAAGCCCGCCCCTTCCATGCGGCGGCGCATGTCCGAGATGATCTTCGTGCGCGTCACGATGTTGGCGTGGAGCGTTTCGCGGCGCAGGTCGAGGAAGCGATAGCGCAGGCGGATATCCTCGGGATATTCCTGCTCGCCGGCGACCGGCATCGGCAGTTCCTCGGCCGCCGAGATCACCGTGGCGGCCTTGGCGAAGACTTCGATCCCGCCGGTCGCGAGGTTGGCGTTGACGGTCGCATCGTTGCGGGCCTTGACCACGCCCTCGATGGTCACCACGCTTTCGACGCGGGTGGCTTCGAGGAGGGCGAGCGCGGGGCTGTCGCTGTCAGCGACGATCTGGGTGATGCCGTAGTGGTCGCGCAAGTCGACGAACAGCACGCCGCCATGATCGCGCTTGCGATGGACCCAGCCCGAGAGGCGGACATTCTCGCCGACTTGCTCGCGCGAGAGGGCGCCGCAGGTGTGGGAACGATAAGGGTGCATCGAAACTCTTTCCAATCGGGCTGCAATAAGGCAGGTGTTGCAGGCATCACTGTCAGGCGCGGCCAAGAGGCGATGGCCGCGCATTTGTCAAGCGACAGCTCTCAGGCCGCAGCTCCCGGACGGGGGCACAACCGGCCCCATACCATGTCGGGTCTTCAACCACCTGCCGCGGGAACGGGCCATACAGAAAAAAGAACGATGAAGATACATCCGCTGATTACCACGACCGAAGCCCTCGCCGCCATCTGCGCGCGGCTGGCCAAGTCCGAGTTTGTGTCGGTTGATACCGAGTTCATGCGCGAGAACACCTATTGGCCTGAACTGTGCCTGGTGCAGATCGCCAACGAGGAAGAGGCGGCCGCCGTCGACCCGCTCGCGCCGGGGATCGACCTGTCCCCCCTGCTCGACCTGCTGGTCGACAACGAGGACGTGCTCAAGGTCTTCCACGCGGGCGGGCAGGATGTGGAGATCATCTACAACCTGACAGGGCGCACTCCTCACCCGATCTTCGACACCCAGATCGCGATGATGGCCCTCTCGCAGAGCGAGCAGATCGGCTATTCCAACCTCGTCGAGGCCTGGCTGGGGCTGACCATCGACAAGGGCGCGCGCTTTACCGACTGGTCGCGCCGCCCGCTAACCGAGCGGCAGATCGAATATGCGATCGGCGACGTGACCCACCTGTCGAAGATCTTCCCGCGCATCCTCAAGCGGCTGATCAAGACCGGGCGCGGCGAATGGCTCGACATCGAGATGGAAAAGCTGGCCGATCCCGAGAACTACCGCAACGATCCGGGCAAGGTCTGGGAAAAGATCCGCCCGCCCAGCCGCAACCCCGCCGTGCTCGGCCGCCTGCGCGCGCTGGCCGCGTGGCGCGAATCCGAGGCGATGGACAAGAACATCCCGCGCGGGCGCATCATGCGCGACGAAACCCTGGCCGACATCGCCAGCCACCCCCCGCGCGAACAGCACGACCTTGCCAAAGTCCGCGGCCTGTCCTCGGGCTGGAAGGACAACGACATCGGGCGCCGCCTGATGCAGACGCTGGCCGATGCCAAGCCGCTGACCGAGGCCGAGATGCCCCCGCGCGCGCCGCGCGGCGCGCCCTTGGGCAAGGAAGGCGCGCTGGTGGCCGACCTGCTCAAGCTGCTGCTCAAGATCCGCAGCCGCGAGATCGACGTGGCCGCCCGCCTGCTCGCCCGTTCCGACGATCTGGAGGCGCTCGCCGCCGGGCAGCGCAAGGGCCTCGCCCTGCTCGAAACCTGGCGCTTCGACCAGTTTGGCCGCGATGCGCTCGAACTCGTCGAGGGCAAGCTGGCCTTCGCGGTGGTGAACGGCAAGCTCAAGATGGCGCATATCGACCAGATCGGCGCCAGCGGCAGCGCGGCACCGCAGGACGAGGCGGGACAGAACGAACCGGCACAGGACGAAGCCCCCCACAACGAAGTCCCTCAGGACGACGAACCGGCGGCGTAAATGAGCACCTACCTGCCCACGCTCAAGCAGCTCCAGTATCTGGTGGCGCTGCACGAGCATGGCCACTTCGGCAAGGCCGCCGATTCGTGCTTCGTCTCGCAGTCCACGCTCTCGGCGGGCCTGCGCGAGCTTGAATCGCTGCTCGGTGTCACGCTGGTCGAGCGCACGCGCCGTGTCGTGCGCTTCACCCCGCTGGGCAATCAGGTGGTCGCCAAGGCGCACCGCCTGCTGCGCGAGGCCGAAGAGCTGTCCGAACTGGTCCAGTCGCACGGCGCGCCGCTGGCGGGCGAGCTGCGGATGAGCGTGATCCCCACGATCGCGCCCTTCCTGCTGCCACGCATCCTGCCGCGCCTGCGCCACGAGCGCCCGCAGTTGAAGCTCTTCCTGCGCGAGGAGCCGAGCGCGGCGGCCATCGAATCGCTCCACCATGGCCGGGCCGACTGCGTGCTGCTCGCCCTCCCCTTCGCCACCGGCGAAGTCGAGGTCGCGCATCTGTTCGATGACCGGCTCTTCGTGGCCTTTCCCAAGGACGATCCGCGCGATCCGCCCGAAATCGTCTCCCCGGCCCTGATCGACGAGCATCGGCTGCTGCTGCTCGAAGACGGGCACTGCCTGAAGGAACACGCGCTCGCCGCGTGCAACCGCCCCGAACTGCGCGCGAGCGCCACGATGATCGGCACCAGCCTGCACACGCTGGTCCAGATGGTCGACAACGACCTCGGGCTCACCATGCTGCCCGAAATGGCGATCGAGGCGGGCATCCTGAAAGGCACCAGCATCGTCGCCCGGCCCCTGCAATCCGACCATGCCTTTCGCGAGATCGCGCTGGTCTGGCGCAAGAATTCGCCCAGGGCCGAAGAATTCCAGCTTCTCGCACAGGAACTGCGCGCGCCATGAGCACGCCTCCCCAAACCGACCTTCCGTTTGAACCGCAACCCCAGCGCCACAACGCGCGCGAAGACGTCTATGGCGTCACCACCGGGTGCATGATGCTCGCGCTGGGCGTCCACCTGCTCCATCAGGCCCACCTGATCACCGGGGGCGTGGCGGGCCTCGCCCTGCTGCTCTCCTATGCCCTTCCGGCCACGCCCGGCACGCTGTTTGCCGTGCTCAACCTGCCGATCTTCCTGATCTTCTGGCGCAGCCAGGGGGTTTTCTACACGATCCGCAGCGTCATCGCGACGCTGGCCATCTCGGGCATCATCACGCTGGTCGCCCACGAGATCGTGATCACCTCGGTCACCCCGCTGGCCGCCGCGATCATCGGCGGGACGGTCATGGGCATGGGCCTGCTGGCCGTCACCCGCCACGGGACGGCGGTGGGCGGATCGACGATGATCGCCCGCTGGCTGAGCGTGAAGAAGGGCTGGAACTTTGGCCGCCTGATGATGGCCGGAGACGCGATGATCATCGGCTCCTCGTTCCTCGTGCTGAGCCCGCAGCGCGCGCTGTGGTCGCTGCTGAGCGCGGTCTGCATGAACCTCATGCTGATGACCTGGCACCGCCCCGACCGCTATCTGGCCCAGAGCCGGTAGACGGCATGGACAAATTCAGATCCTGGAAATGCATCCTGAGGTTTGAAAAAACCTGATTTGCGTGATTTTCTTCGTCATTCCCGCGCAGGCGGGAATCCAGCCTGATGCTCTGTTTGCATGCGCAACCCTCGGAACTGGATCCCCGCCTGCGCGGGAATGACGAGAAATGGAGCAAACTTTATGCGCCAAATTGGTCCACGCCGCCTGGAACCCGCCCTAGACCCCGCATAGCGAGCGGCCCCATCCGGGGCTCTCCACGCTCCGGCTTCAGTCCATGTGCTTGAGGCCCACGCGCAGGTAATCCCAGCCGGTAATCACCGTCAGCCCTGCCGCGCCCCAGAGCGTAGCCAGACCCACCGTATGGGGCACATTGGCGACGATCCCGGCCACGCGCACCGTCCACCACGGCATCGCCCCGCCCAGGATCAGCGCGCCGAGCGAGATCATCTGGAACGTGGTCTTCCACTTGGCCAGCTTGGACACCGGCACCGAAACCTGAATGCCGCCCAGAAACTCGCGCAGGCCCGAAACGGCGATTTCGCGCAGCAGGATCACGAGCCCCGCGATCACATGCATGTCGCCCACATAAGGGCCTGTCAGAACCCCCTGCGCGGTCAGCACGAGGATCACGGCGGCGACCATGATCTTGTCGGCGATCGGATCGAGGAACACCCCCAGCTTCGAGACTGCCCCCTGCGCCCGCGCGAGGTAGCCGTCGAAATAGTCGGTCACCCCCATCAGGCAATACATGGCAAAGCCGAGCGCATAGCCGGTCGGCCAGCCCGGCCACCACAGCAGGGCCACGAGCAGCGGAACGGCAAAAATGCGCGAGAGCGTGAGGATATTGGGCAAAGTCAGCATGGCAAAGCCCGCAATACGCGGCCCTTGCCCGACATGGAAACGGTTTATGCGCCCGATTGCAGGGGTTTTTGCGACCGGCCCCCAAGCAAAAATGATGATCCACCACGCTTGCCTCTTGCCCACCGCTTCGGGGGCGTTAAGGCAAAAACGGGAAAAACAGGGATGCTTGGCACCATAACCGAATGACCACCACAACGCATCTCATCCGCACGCGCCGCTTTTTGCCCTTGTTCGTCACGCAGTTGCTGGGCGCGTTCAACGACAACCTGTTCAAGAACGCCATGGTTCTGTTCGTGGTGTTCAACGTCTACAATTCCGAGCAGGCCGAAGCGCGCTTCTCGGGGCTGGCCACGGCGCTGTTCATCGTGCCCTTCGTGGCGCTTTCGGCGATCTCGGGCCAGTTGGCCGACATGCGCGACAAGGCGCGCATCATCCGCATCGTCAAGACCTGCGAGATCGGGATCATGACCGTGGGCGCGGCGGGCCTGCTGCTGGCCTGGAAGGGGATCGAGGTCCACGCGCTGGCGATCCCGCTGATGCTGATCGCGCTGTTTTCGATGGGCATCCATTCGACGTTCTTCGGGCCGATCAAGTACGCGATCCTGCCCCAGCATCTCCATGCCGAGGAAGTTCTGGCCGGAACCGGGCTGGTCGAGGCCGGGACTTATCTGGCGATTCTGGCCGGAACCATCGTGGCTGGCTATATCTCGGCCCCGGCGGCGGCCATCGGCGTGATCGTGGTCGCGCTGATCGGCTTTTTCGCCGGGCAGCGCGTGCCCCCGGCCCCGCCCGAAATGCCCGACGTGCCGCTGGCCCTGCCCCTGCTGCGCCCGTTCCTGCGCCGTCCGCGCGGGCTGTTGCGCACGCTGGGCATGGTGCCGGTCACCGTGGCGGACCAAGCCGTCTCGCTCTACCGGCTCGTCCATTCGACCACGCGCCATCCGCGCGTGTTCCTTGCCATCGCGGCGATCAGCTTCTTCTGGGCGGTCGGCGCGATCCTGTTCGTGCAGTTCCCGCCGCTCGCCAAGAACGTGCTGGGATGCAGCAAGGAAGTCGCCAGCCTGTTCCTCGTGGTCTTCTCGGTGGGGATCGCGATCGGCTCGATGTCGATCAACCGGATGCTCAAGGGCGCGGTTTCGGCGCGCTATGCCCCGGCCTGCGTGGTGGGAACCGGGCTGTTCGTGGTGGCCTTCCACTTCGTCTGCGCGGCCTGGCCGGTGCCCAGCCAACGCGGGTTGCTCACGCTGGGCCTGTTCCTGCGCGCGCCGCTGGCGGTGCCGCTGGTGGGGACGCTGCTGGGCATCGCGATCACCGGGGGCATGTTCATCGTGCCGCTCTACGCGTTCCTGACCACGGTGGTCGAGAAGTGCGAGGCGGCGCGCACGATCGCGGCGAACAACATCGTCAATTCGGCGGCCATGCTGATCGGCTCGGTCCTGGCCATGGTGCTGACCTCGATGGGGGTGAGCATCGTCGACCAGTTGCTGTTCACCGGCCTGCTGTGCTTCATCTCGGCCCTGCTGGGCTGGCGCCTCTATCGCGCCGAACTGGCCCACCACGGCGAGCAGGAACACCACACGTTCGACGAAATGGGCTGAGCGCCCACCCCGTCAACGAAGGCCTGTCAGCTCAAAAACGCCATGAGCGCCACAAAGCACGCGCAATAGGCAAGCAGGAAATCCCTGACATCGCGCGCGGTGATCCGCGCGGGATTGACCGGCGGGGACCGCAGCGCGGCGCCTTGTGCCATGGTGCGTGTCATGGTGCTGGTGGGCAAAGTACGGGCGGGCAAAGTACGGGCGGTCAGGGCACGGGCCATCGCCGCGCGCACTTCCGGCTCGTGAACCGGAACGATGACGGGAACCGGGCGCAGCGCACGCTCGGGCAGCGTGCGGCGGAACGGATGGCCGGGCCGGGCCGGAACCCGCCGACCGGGAAAGAAAGCAGAGCGGATCATTGCGCGATCCGTTTAACCAAAAATTTACCATTGCGGCACCGCCGGAAACGGGCCGTACCGTACCGGGACAGTTCGGGAATGGCGCCATCTGCACGGGAACTTTCTGCCCCCACGCAAAACGGGCCGCCCCAAAAGGGACGGCCCGCCGCATGCGTCTCGAAAAGGGTCAGATCCTGCGATCAGATCTCGTTGCCGAAGGCGCCCTTCACCTTGCCTGCGGCCTGCTGGACTTTGCCCTTGGCCTGCTGGGCCAGGCCCTCGGCCTGAAGCGAGGGGTTGTCGGTCAGCTTGCCGGCGGCTTCCTTGACATTGCCGAGCGCTTCGTTGGTCAGGCCCTTGGCGCGATCCTTGAGTTCACCCATGGTATGTCTCCTTGGCGTTTGAGGGTCGGGTGCGGCCGGGAGAGGAAGGAGCCAGCCGCACCCTTCGCAAACCCTACGCGCCAACCCCGGGCCGGGTTCCGCCCGCCATCGCCAGGACGTGCTCCCATTCGGGCAGACGGACCGCGCAGACCGAGAGCCGCGAAAGCCGCACCAGTTCCATCTCGGCCAGATCGGGCGTGGCCTTGATCGCCTTGAGGGTGACCGGGTGGACCAGCTTCGCCACCGGCTTGACCTTGACCGCCGCCCACTTGCCCTCCGGGTCAGTCGGGTCGGTCAGGCCGGGCACGCTGATCGTGGCAATGCCGACGATTTCCTTGCCGATGTTGGAATGATAGAAGAACGCCAGATCGCCTTCCTTCATCGTGCGCAGGTTGCGCGCGGCCAGATGGTTGCGCACCCCGTCCCAGGTGCCCTCGCCTTCGGCCACGAGATCATCCCAGCTATAGACATCGGGTTCGGACTTCATCAGCCAGAGCTGGGTATCGGCATTGATCGACAGCATGGAAACCTTGGGTAAGATGGAGAGAATGTTGCGCCCTTATCCCATTTCCTCGCGGGGAGCCAAATGAACCTCGATACCCAGCCGCCAGTTTCACAGCCGCTTCCATCTCTGCCCGTGCTCTCGCTGGCCGATGATCCGGCCCCGTTTGCCCGGGCCATCGGCGCCAGCTTCCGGCAATTCGGCTTTGCCATGGTCAAGGATCATGGCCTCGACGCCGACCTGATCGCGCGGGCCTGGCAGTTGACGCAAGGGTTCTTCGCCCTGCCCGAGGCCGAAAAGCGCCGCTGGGCGATCCCCGGCATCGGCGGCGCGCGCGGCTATACCCCGTTCCGCACCGAGATCGCCAAGGGCGCCCTGGTCAGCGATCTCAAGGAATTCTGGCACATCGGGCGCGACCTGCCCGAAGGACATCCCCTGGCCGGTTCCATGCCGCCCAATGTCTGGCCCGACAGCCCAGAGGGCTTCCGCGAGACGTTCGAGACGCTGTTTGCCGCCTTCGACGATGTGGGCGCGACGATCCTGTCGCGAATCGCGGTCTGGCTGGGGCTTGAGGCCGACTGGTTCGTGCCCGCCATCGCCGATGGCAATTCGGTGTTGCGCCTGCTCCACTACCCGCCCGTGCCCGGCGCCCCCGACGGCGCGATCCGCGCGGGTGCCCACGAGGACATCAACCTCATCACCCTGCTGCTCGGCGCCGAGGAAGCGGGCCTCGAACTGCGCACCCGCGAAGGGAACTGGATCGAAGTCTCGCCCCCGCCCGGCGCGCTGGTGATCAACATTGGCGACATGCTCCAGCGCCTGACGAACCACGTCCTGCCCTCGACCACCCACCGCGTGCGCAATCCCGAAGGCCCACGGGCGGGCTTCAGCCGCTATTCGATGCCGTTTTTCCTGCACTTGCGCAGCGATTTCCTGATCGAGACGCTGCCCGGCTGCATCGGCCCCGACAATCCCGACCTCTATCCGGTCCCGATCACCGCCGACGACTATCTTCAGGAACGCCTGCGCGAGATCGGCCTGCGGATGTAACGATGCCGCCAAAGGCTCTCCCCCACGCGCGGGAGAGCCTTTGGCGGACGGCTTCAGATCTTGACGGTGATCGTGCCCAGCACGCTGCGGGGCGCGTTGAACAGAAGCTGGTCGTATGGGCCATAGCCCGACTGCACCGGCTTGCCGTTGAGCCCGGTCGTGGTCGGCGCGCCCTTCGCGCTGTTCTTGACCTGGCTGACCTGGTCGTTGTCGAACAGGTTGTTCACGTTGATGCTCAGGCGGACATGGCCGAAATCGTAGCCCAGCGAGAGATCGCCGATGCTGTAGCCCGCGATCCGATAGAGCCGGAACGGCGCATTGACATCCGCTTCGCTCGTATATTGCGCCCCGGTGAACTTGTGCGTGTACGAGGCATAGACCGGGCCATGATGGTAGAACACGCCCAGAGCCTCGGTGGTGAACGGTGTGTTCGCGATCTGCTGGTCGGTGGTGCCGTTGGTCGCCTCGTTGTAGGACGCATTGGCAAAGAGGGTCAGTCCGGGCAGCGGGAAGACGGAGACCTGCCCTTCGACGCCCTTGTAATGAACCATCCCGATGTTCACCAGCAGCGAGGAATCCGCCCCCGCCGTGGTCGGGTTGGCGATCTTGTTGTTGACGTCGATCTTGTAGATGTCGGCATCGAGCGCGAACTTGCGGCCATGATAGACAGTGCCGAACTGGTAGTTGGTGCTGGTCTGCGGCTTGAGCTGCGAGAGCGAATCCGCCAGATTCGGCGAGGCTGAATAGAAGCTCGACAGGTCGGGCACATACATGCCCTTGGCGAACTGGAAATAGGTCGTCCAGTTGGATGTGATCGCATAATTGGCGGTCACGAACGGCAGGGTCGATGTCCAGGTCGCCTTGTCGTAGAGCGGCGCGCGCGACTTCTGGTTGACCGGGGCGTTGATCGAACGGGTGAAGTGAACATACTTGACGCCCGGCGTGATCGACAGCCCCTTGACCGGGCGATATTCGAATTCAGCAAAGAGCTGGTACTGGTTCCAGCCGGAATCCTGAAGATACTGGACATTGGCAGGCGGCTGCGAGGTGAGGCCAGACACCGACTTTTCGATATAGTTGGGCTGCATTGTCGACACGTCATAGTCGATCAGGTGGCGCGAACTGTCCGATGTCTCGTACCAGCCGCCCACGCGCAGGCGCCCCTTGCTGAAATTGTAGTCCGCCTCGCCGATATAGCCGATCGTGCGATACTTGTTCAGCTTGTCATAGCCCGGAATGCCCGCAACGGCCTTGCTGCCGGGCGTCAAGACGACGGTATTGGCCGTCTGGCCGGTGCCATCCTGACCCGACAGGGTGTGGTTGGTATAGCCATACATGTAGACGCGGTTGTCGAGCGTCAGGCCCGGCGCCAACTCGCTCTGGAGACGGACATATTCAAAGTCGGTCTGCTTGGCCGTCCGGTTGTACCCGTAATAGTCCTGCGCGTACTGGTTGCTGACCGACTTGTCGTTGGTCATCCCGAAATAGCGGCCATAGACCGCCAGCGCGCCCGATGTGCAGGCATTGCCGGTGATGTCGCCGGTATTGGTGTTCGGGCCGGTCGAGGCGATGCCGCAAGTGCCCGTGCCCTTGTCGGCCTGATAATAGACGTTGGCATTGTAGGTCGCCATCACGGTCAGCGTGTTGCGCGTTCCGATCGGCACCACGGCCTTGGCAAAGATGTTCTTGGAATGGGTGGGGCTGTAGGTCAGCGCGCCCTGCGAATCCATGACCTGCCCGGTCACCACCAGCTTGGCGCCGCCCAGCTTGTCGATGGCCCCGGTCTGGAGTTCGGCACGGCCAACATACGTGTCGAAGCTGCCTGCGGTGAAATCGGCCCGCATGCCGAACGTGTCGGCCGCCGCACGCGAATAGATGTTGAAGTTGCCGCCATAGGTCGCCTGCCCCAGCTGGCTGGCATTGCCCGGACCACGGTCGACCACGAGGGTTTCGATCGTGTTCGAGGGGAAGAACGAGGTCGAGTGGTGGGTCGGGTTGTTGGTGTCGCTGAACGGGATCGAATCGTAGGTGACGTTGTATTCACCGTCCTGGAAACCACGGATCGACAGCTTGGATTCCCCCAGCCCGAAACCGTTGTTGCCCCCGCTCAGCGTCACGCCCGGCGTCAACACGGCCAGTTCGCTGAAGTCGGCGGTGACCGGCGCGGCGTTCTGGATGTAGTCGTGCGAGACCGCGGCCTGGGGCTGGGTCGTCGTCAGCGAGGCCAGCGAAGGCGCCTGGGCGATCTGCGCGGTTCCGGTGACGATGATGTCGGCGGTGGTCAGCGAGGTGGCATCGTTCGCCTGTCCGGCCGACTGGCTCGTCGTCGTTTGCCCGGATACGGGTTCCCGCACGGAAGATGCCGGGCCCTCGCCCGCAGCAGTTCCCGTGCCGGCAGCGCCGGTGGTCGCAGCAGTATTGGCGGCAGTATCGGTGGCGGCATCAGCGGCGGCATGGGCAGGCGCGGCCATCCAGAGGATGGCGGCCGTGCAGCCCAGCAGGCTGCTCTTGGTGGTCGATGTCATGATGAAGCCTTCTTTTCCGGATGGAATGGGGGTCACTGCGCGGAAGCGGATTTGGGCCGGGCAGGTGCGGGGGAAACAGTCTGGGCACGCGCGAGTTCGGCGCGGGCGGCGGCAATCCGGCTCGTCAAGGACGGCATGATCGCCGCGATGAGCAGAGCGCGATGGACCGGCTTGCCTTGGGTGATGGGCCGGTGCCCCATCCGGCTGCGGCAGGTCTGGCTGTGATGCGTCATGGTGCGCGGCCCTCAGACGCGCGGCGCAAGGACGAGCACGACGAACGTGCCCGGCACCGGCAGGCCACGCTTTGCCCCCGGCGCCGGGGCCTGAAGGGTGGCAGCGGGCAGATAGATGCGTCCATCACGCGGATCGAGCGCGCCGGTCCTGGCGCCGACCTGGGTCGCCACCGTGCCGATCACGCGGATCCGGGCCGGGTCGGCAATATCGATCACGCTGAGCGTGCCCGTCCCGCCACACGGGATGAAGGCCCGCTGTCGCCGGGCATCGACCAGCACGGCATCGGGATCGCGTCCGATTGCCAGCGTGGCGACGACTTTGCCCGTGCCGGGATCGGCCACGACAGCCTTGCCATTGGCACAGGCACTGATCAGACGCGTGCCCCCGTTCACCAGCGCGAGGCCGGTCGGCCCTTCGCAGCCGGTCAGCGCAATCGTGCGCGTGACACGCCGGGCCCGCAGATCGAGCACGGCAATCGCATTGCGATCCTCGACATTGACATAGGCCCCGCCCTTCCCGTCCGCGACGCCGAATTCGAGACCGCCGCCGACCGTGATCGTGCCGGTGGCCTTGCGCGCAACAGGGTCGATCAGCGTGACCGTGCCATCACCGGCATTCATCACCGCGATCTGGTGCGTGGCCGGATCGAGGAAAGCCGCATCGGGCTTCCTGCCGGTCGGGATCCCGGCCTCAATCGCGCCGGTGCGGCCCTCGATCAGGCGCGCGACATTCGAATCCCCGTTCGTTTCGAGCACGGTGTCCGAACCGGGGAGCGGCAGGACCTGATGCCCGTGCTCGGCCCCGGCCAGCCGGGGCGTCACCATCCCCGTCGCGAGATCGACAGCCATCACCGCCTTGGAGCGTGCCACATAAAGACGGCCATGTACCGGATCGACATTGGCATAATCCCAGCCCCCATCAGGACCAGAAATTCTGCGGACAATATTGTAGTTTGCGTCAGATTCCGGCTGCGCACGAAGTACGCATGGCGCAAAAATCCCGGCCGCGACAAGAATCGCGGCAGAAACATGTACTTTCATGTGCTTATTTACCCCAATTACCCCGAGACCGTTTTTTAACCATCCTCTCGAAGACGGGGATGCGCTAATTTCCCGCTATTACAAACTTGTGACGTAATGTGTACAAACCCCCACGAACCCCCGAAGGTTGGGAATTTATAACGTTCAGCCATAGTCTGGATCGGGAATGAGAGGCCCGGCCGTGCGCCCATTTCGCGCGCCCATCCTGCTCGCGATGTTGGGAATCCATAACGTTGGGATCACCCGGAGCGAAGGTATGGGGTGATAATCCCGCTTCCCGTCACTGGTCCCTTCACTGGCCCAAGGATTTCCATGCCTCGATTCCGCTTGCAGCCACGGCCCGGAACCGGCCGGATTGGCCTGCACATCAGCCTGCTTGCCGGACTGCTGGCCGGAGTGCTCGCCGGGTGCGCCCGCTATACCCCCCTGCCCCTCGCCACGACACCGCCCCTCACGCCCGAGGTGAGCGCCCTTCCCGGCGCCCCGGCGCCCCATGAGCCCCTTTCGGTCGCGCAAGTGGTGGACCTCGCGCTGGCCAACAACCCCGAACTGAAGGCGGCCCGCCTGAGGCGCGCGGTCGCCGCCGGACAGACGAAACAGGCCGGTATCCTGCCCAATCCGTCCCTGGGCGGTTCCATCCTGCCGCTGCTCTCGGGGGTCGGCACGGTCACGGCCTGGAACATCAGCCTGTCGCAGGACATCAGGTCGATCATCACCTACTCGTCGCGCCATCGCGCCGCGCGCGACAGCGAGCAGCAGGTGGCCGCCGATATCGTCTGGCAGGAATGGCTGGTGGCCGGCAGGGCCCGGCAACTCGCGACAGACCTGATCATCGGCGCGCGCAGCCGCCCCTTGTATGGCGCCGCCCGGCAACTGCTGGCCGACCGCAACGCCAAGCTCGATCAGGCACTGGCCGCCGGCAACACGACACTGACCATCGTCGCGCCCGACCGGGTCGCCTTGCAGGCCGCGCGCATGGCGCTCGACAGCTTCGACCAGACCCAGCTCGCGCTCAAACACCAGCTCAATGCCCTGCTGGGCCTTGCCCCCGATGCCGATGTACCGCTCGTCGCCACCCCGGACCTGCCCGCCTTCGATCCGGCGGCAATCCGCGCCAGCCTGCCTTCTCTGGCGGACCGGCGGCCCGATCTCATCGCCCTGCGCCTCGGCTATGGGGCGGCGGACGAAACCGTGCATCAGGCGATCCTCGCCCAGTTCCCTGACCTCGTGCTGGGGCCGAGCGCATCGAGCGACAATTCCAAAGTCATCAATGCCGGGCCGAACGCCACGCTGGGCCTGCCGGTCTTCGACCGCAACCAGGGCGCTCTGGCCATCGCCAGGGCGACCCGCGCCCAGCTCCACGCCGAATACGCGGCCCGCCTCGCGGCCACCACCGGCGAAGTGGGGGCCCTGCTCGGACAGGCTGAACAGCTCTCCGCCCAGCTCGACAGGGCCCGGCGCGCGCTGCCCGGCGCCCGTCTGGCCGCCGAACGGGCCG
>DQVI01000174.1 GCA_015661825.1 Novosphingobium capsulatum | reverse complement strand
GTGCGCCGCGCCCTCGCCCGCCCGTCTATGCCTGAGCTGAGCCGCCCGGCAGCGCGCCCCGCTGCCGCCTGAGCGCGGCATAGCGCACCACACCCACCGGAATGAGCAACAGATAGAGCGCGCAGATCCCCACCAGCGTAAGCCAGGGCTCGGTCAGCAAGGCGGCAAAGACCAGCCCTATCAGCGCAATCAGTTCGAGCCGGATCGTCCGGCGCGGACGGAACGAGGACCAGCCCGGCGTGGCCATGTTGGAAATCATCATGAACGCGATCAGCGCCGCCCAGACAGCGACAACCACCGGATGGCGAAACTCCTCGCGCCCGCTGGCGATCCACAGGTAGATCGGCAGGAAGGCAAGGCCAGCCCCGGCTGGTGCGGGAACCCCGGTCAGGTATCCGGCAGATTTGTGCGGCTGCTCCTCCATGTCGATCCGGGCATTGAACCGGGCGAGGCGCAGGGCACAGCAGACCGCCAGCGCCAGCGCGGCAAACCAGCCAAAACGCGGCATCTGCTGAAGCGACCACAAGTAGAGAACGAGCGCAGGGGCCACGCCGAACGAGATCGCGTCCGACAGGCTGTCGAGTTCGGCGCCAAAGCGCGATTGCGCCTTCATCAGGCGCGCCACCCGCCCGTCGATCCCGTCGAGCATCCCGGCAAAGATGATCGCCATGACCGCGCTGCGGAAATCACCGCCAATCGCGAAACGAATGCCGGTCAACCCGCAACACAGCGCCGCCGAGGTGATCGCATTGGGCACCAACGCGCGCAAGGTCAGCCCGCGCGGCAGGCGATGGCGTCCGAAATCCTCGCCGCTCACGCCTTCGGGCCCCAGATCCTCATCCCCGGCATCGCTGATCACTGGCTGACGCCCTCGATCAACGGAGCATCGCCAATATCGGCAAGGACGGTTTCACCGGCCACAACACGCTGGCCGATCAGCACGCGCGGCTCGGTCCCGGCGGGCAGGTAGACATCGACGCGGCTGCCGAAGCGGATCAGGCCCACGCGCTGGCCTGCGGCCACGATGTCGCCGCCCTTGACGAACGGCACGATGCGGCGCGCGACAAGGCCCGCGATCTGGGTGAAGCCGATCTTCACACCGTCGCTGCGCTCGACCAGAAAGTGCTGCCGCTCGTTCTCTTCGCTCGCCTTGTCGAGGTCGGCATTGAGGAACTTGCCCGGAATGTAGACCACGCGTCGGATCGTGCCGCCGATCGGCGCACGGTTCACGTGGACATCGAAGACCGACATGAAGATCGAGACGCGCGTCACCGGGGTCGGGTCCATCGCGGCAATCCCGCTGCCATCATCCGCCGAAAGCTCGCGCGGCGGGGCCACCTTCTGGATCAGCGTGATCAGCCCGTCGGCGGGCGCCACGACATAGCGGTCATCGCGCGGGGTCACGCGCACCGGATCGCGGAAGAAGGCGAGCACGCCCAGCGTCAGGAACACCAGCGGCCAGGCCACGATGCTGCCGCCAAAGATCGCCCCGGCAAGGGCAATGGCGCCCGCAATGGCGCCGAACTTGCGCCCTTCGGGATGGATGGAAGGCCAGGACCAGCCGGCAGAGCCGCGTCCGCGATTGTCAAAAATGTCACCAGGCATGCGCGCGGGAATAGGCGCTGGCGCGCGCTACGGCAAGCGGCCCGCCACGCCCATGCACATCCACGCCCCGCGCAGACATGTCACCCCAACGCACAAGGGCCTATCCGGCCCTCCGGCCCTGCCGCAAACCCGAGGGGAGCCCCCACGCCAGCGACGCCACGAACAGGATCAGCGCCGCCTCGGCCGGATTGCGCAGGCGCCCTTGCGACTGGTCGACCATTTGCGCGCCAAGAAAGACATTGAGCAACCAGGCACCGGCAACGATGGTCAGGAACAGGCGATCAGAATCGAGCCGAACCTTGCCCCGGACCAGCCGCCAGCCGGTCACTGCCATGGCCGCGAAACAGACGACAAAAAACAGCCCTGTCAGCAGCGACCCGGCCCCTTCAAGCAGATAGACCGGATCGGCCATCTGCCTGATCCACTCCTTGCGCGCATCGCTGGCGTAGATCAGCGACTGGCGCCAACCGGGCGAATCGCGGCCAATGCCGAGATAGTCGACCGTGATCTTGGTCGTGTTGCCGCGCAGAAACACGGTTGCCGTATCCAGCACAAAGGCCTTGGCAAAGGGCACGGGATGCAGGCGCACCTCCCCCAGAAAACGCCCGAGGGGAATGCCCGCCTCCATCGCCTTCACATCGGCGGGCGGATCGATGCCATTGGCATTCTCGGTAATCAGCACCTTGCTGCGCAGGTTCCAGGCCAGATTGGCACTGCCCGAATTGTAGCCAGGATGCCCCGTCTGGACAGTAAAGATCGCCGTCCATGCCAGAAACGGCGCCAGCGCCACCCCCGCCATGACATAAAGCCCCGGACGGCGCAGTTCGGGCCGTGCCCCCGGACAGGCCAGCGCCAGCACGAAGCAGGCCGGCAACATCAGCAACACGACCGGTCGCGTCAGGATCGCCACCCCCAGACAGCCCCCTGCCTGCAGGAACAGCCCCATCGTCCGCCCCCGAATGGCCGCCAACAGCGCATAGAGCCAGACCACGCACAGCGGCGTCACGATCGCCTCGGTCACGAGTTGATGCGGAAAGGCCAGATTCTGCGGCAGAAAAGCATAGGCCAGCCCACAGACCAGCGGCGCCTGCGGCCACGAAGATACACGCCCCGCCAATCGCGCTACCAGCCATGCGGCCAGCGTTGCCAGACCAATCTGAAGGCAGATGACCCCCGCCGCCCCCCACAGCCTCCAGGGCAGCAGCACGAAGAGATATTCCCCCGGCACGATCGGCGATCCGGTCATGGCGGGCAGCACCGCCCCTTTCAGACCGGCAAATTCCTTCAGGATGCGCAATCGCTCCAGCCCGCGATCACCCCAGTTGAAGGCCCGGAAGGCCCTCGCATGATCGTAAGCAAGAATGAGCAGATGGGTGAACAGGGTGATCGCCGCCACCCACGCCGCCTTCCCGCGCACGCCAGCATCGCGACGGGATGCAAGAGAGGGCGAAGCATACGAAGACAACACGGCGGCTCCCGGCATCATGAAGTGAAGCGCCACCATACGCGCGCGGCGGTGTATATTCTCTGAGAGCCCGACCCAAAAGTCCTTCGGGTCGGTTTGGAGGGTCTTTTGTGCCACCACGGCGTCGGCTGTTCGCCACGATGCTTCCAGCATCGCTGGGCTCTCAGCCTCCTTGTGGTGACCCAAAATCCCTCGC
>DQVI01000016.1 GCA_015661825.1 Novosphingobium capsulatum | reverse complement strand
CGGCGGGAGGTGTCTTGGTGGGCGCGGCCTGTGCCACGGCGCCCGGCGCCAGCGCGGCGGCGCCCAGCATGCCGCTTCCCTTGAGGAGATCGCGTCGGTTCATCGTGGGTTCCTTCGGGTCTGGGCCGTCGCAGGCCGCAAGGTTTGGAGACTGGCCGGCATGCTGCGAATAGAAATCGTGTCTCCCGCACTCGCAAGCCTGTTTTTTGTCCTGTTTTTCCGTTGCATCCGATAGCGGATATTGATCATCATGATTCCCTGTCGAGGCAGGAGCTGCGGCCCTGAACCATCCCCCGATCGCGCGGCCCGAAAGGCCGGGCGGGAAATAACGGTCTTGCAGGACAGGGCGCTTGCCCACACTCTGTTGGGTATCGGGGCCGGTCCTGCAACAGGGGCAAAGAGACCGGTGCAAAAATCCCGAACTGCACTTTCATAATCGGAACAACTGCATAAGCGAACTGGCCCGGTTGTCGCAAGGTGGTGCGAGGCGCCATGCCGGCTATCCGGGCCAGAGGGAGAGCGCCCGAAGGGCATCCTCTGAACAGGGGGGCACCCTGCCTGCATCATCGGGCAGGCGGGATAACAGGAGGGAGCCAGCCATGATGCGTTCGACGTACGGTACGGCCATGTGTGCCGCCATGAGTGCCATTGCGTGGGGTCTTGCCGCACCGGCCATGGCCGAAACGGCATCAGCCGATGCCGGGTCGGAGCCGGAAGCCCCGGCATCTTCCCCGATCGTCGTCACCGCCCAGCACCGCGAACAGTCGGCGCAGGATGTGGGCATCGCGCTGAGCGTGGTGGGGCAGGACATGCTCCGCGAACGCGGGATCACCAACGTCAACCAGTTGCAGGATGCGGTTCCCGCGCTTCAGGTCGAGCCGGCCTTTGGCGGCGGCGCGCCGCAGTTCCGCCTGCGCGGCGTGGGCTTTCAGGACTATGCCTCGAACAATTCGCCCACGGTCGGCGTCTATGTGAACGAAGTGGCCTACCCGGTCCCGATCATGACGCAGGGGCTGATCTTCGACGTGGCGCGGGTCGAGGTGCTGCGCGGGCCGCAAGGCACGCTCTATGGCCGCAACACGACCGGCGGCGCGATCAATTTCGTGACCAACCGCCCGACCGATACGCTCCATGCGGGCGGCACCCTCGAATATGGCCGGTTCGGCGCCTTCAATGGCGAGGCCTATGTCTCGGGCCCCTTGGCCGACGGGGTCTCGCTGCGTCTGGCAGGCGCGACGCAGCAGGGCGGGGCCTTCCAGCATAACCGCGATACCGGCGCCTCGCTGGGGGATGCCAACCGCTGGGGCGGACGCGCGCTGTTGCAGGTGGCGCCGCGCGGCAGCGGGCTCACGATGCTGCTCGATTTCCACTATGGCCGCGACACGTCCGAGGCGACCGGGCTCTACCTGCTCAACCCGCTGCACACGCGGGGCGGGGCCGGGCCGACGATTCCGGCCGATACGGATCGCAACGCGACCGGCTGGGGTGTCTCGCCCCAGCTCATCGCCGATACCGACCTGACCGCCCGTTCCAAGCCGGGCGTCAACAACCGCACCTGGGGCGTCTCGGCCAATGTGGCCTACGATTTCGGGCCGGTCACGTTCACCAGCATCACCTCCTACGACTGGCTCAGCCGCGAACAGTTCGGCGACTGGGACGCCAGCGCCTCGATCGAGGCGGACACGTTCTTCGGCTCGAAGGTCAAGGTCTTCGCGCAGGAGGCGCGGCTGAGCAATTCGAAGCCCGGCCCGCTGACCTGGGTGGCCGGGGTCTATTATTCGCAGCAGCACCTGAACGAGCGCTATTTTTCCGACTTCCTCGATATTTACGGCACCTATGCGCGGGTCAATTATGCGCAGGCGGTCGAGTCGGTCAGCGTGTTCGGTCAGGCCGAATACCAGTTCACCCCCCGGCTGCGCGCGATCCTGGGCCTGCGCTACGAACATGAAACGCGCGCGCTCGACGGCTTTGGCAGCGCCTTTGGCGGGGCCACTGCGCTGCCGCCGACATCGGTGGACACCGCGATGGACCCGTTCACCGGCAAGGTCGCGCTGCAATATACGCCCGCGGCCCATGTCATGGTCTATGCCTCGGCCAGCCGGGGCACCAAGTCGGGCGGGTTCACCACCTACAACACCGGCAATTCCTCGGGCATCCAGCCGTTCAGGCCGGAAAAGATCAACGCTTACGAAGTGGGCTTCAAGGCCAACCCCTTGCCCATCGTCCAGATCAATGGATCGGCGTATTATTACGACTATCACGACCAGCAGGTGCTCTCGGCGGTCTGGGGTGCCAACGGGCCGGTGGGGCGCTTCACCAATGCCGACAAGTCGCGCGTGCTGGGCGGCGAGCTGGAACTCGTGCTGACCCCGGCCAAGGGACTCTCGATCAACCAGTACCTGAGCTATAGCGAGGGCAAGTACCTCGATTTCCAGGATCTCGACGTGGCCGCCTCGCGCGCGGCGGGCGGGCCGGTCTATACCGACAAGTCGCATACCCCGATTCCCTTCCCCCAGTGGTCGTGGGGCGGTGGGCTCAGCTATGCCCGGCCCGTGGCCGGATTCGTGGTGACGCCCTCCACGACGTTCACCTATCGCTCGAAATACCCTTCGTGGCTGGGCACGACCTATGACATCGGCGCCTATGTGGTGATCAACGCCGAGCTGTCGCTGGCCCCGGCCAACGGCAAGTGGAATCTGGCGCTGTGGGGACGCAACATCTTCAACGAGAAGTACGATCTCACGCGCAACTTCTTCACCAGCGCCGATATTGCCCAGCCCGCCCGCCCGGCGAGCTATGGCGTGCGCTTCAGCGTGAACTATTGAGGGGAGGGGGGCGCATGGCACCAAGGTCGCTCTTGCGGGCTTGACAGTGGTGGGGCCTGAAAGGCGCGTGAAGGCAAGGGCTGCGCCAATACCTAGGTCTTCGGGATAGCTCTTGCCCTTCGCCCGGAACGTGTCATGATCCATGTGAACACGAGGAGGTCAAAACCACCCGTCGGGAAGAGGAGCCAGCATCATGACCATTGCTCGATTGATCGATGATCGTAACGGACAAGTATGGGCCATCCATGCCGCAGACACGGTGGCCGACGCTATTGAAGTCCTGACCGCACACAAGATCGGTGCATTGCCCGTTCTCGACGGGAATGGCCCGGTGGCCGGTGTTTTTTCCGAACGTGACGTGATCCGGGCGCTCAAGGACCATGGCGACGATGCGTTGCGTCTGCCGGTCAGCGCGGTGATGACCGCTTCGGTGGTGACGGTCACGCCCGACATCGCGGTCATGGACGCCCTTGCCCTGATGACGCATCGCCGGTTCCGCCACCTGCCGGTGATCGAGGACGGGAAGATGGTAGCCTTCATCTCGATCGGCGATCTGGTGAAGCATCGTCTCGACCGGATCGAGGCCGAGGCGGACGCCATGCGCAGCTATATCCAGTCGGCCTGATCGCGCTCTATTTCCCCTCCGTCAGCCCTTCGGGCTGCCACCTCCCCGCAAGCGGGGAGGACCTCAAGATCCTCCCCATGAAATGGGGAGGTGGCAGGCCGAAGGCCTGACGGAGGGGCGGGAATAAATAAAAAAGGCCGCCCGCATCGCTGCGGACGGCCTTTTTTGTGTTTTGCTACAGGGCCGAACGGGCTCAGCTGTCCGAGATGCCTTCGGCGCGGCGGGCTTCCAGCCAGGCCATGGCTTCGGCGTGCTGGGCCGCTTCGGACAGGGCCTTGGTGTGGGCCTCGCGCTCGGCGCGCAGTTCCTCGATCAGGGCGTCGCGGTCGGAGCCGAGGCGGTCGGTGCCCGGCAGTTCCTCGTCCGCCGGGGCGCCGGCGCGCTTGGAGGCCTTGCTCACCAGCATGTCGAGTTCGCGCTGCGAGCACAGGCCCAGCGTCACCGGGTCCTTGGGGTTGATGTTGCCGATGTTCCAGTGGCTGCGGTCGCGAATCGCCGCGATCGTCGTGCGCGTGGTGCCGATCAGCTTGCCGATCTGCGCATCGGAGATTTCCGGGTGGTGGCGCAGGATCCAGGCGATGCCGTCGGGCTTGTCCTGGCGCTTGGACACCGGGGTGTAGCGCGGGCCCTTGGTGCGGCTCACGGCGAGCGGCGCGCGCTGCATCTTCAGGCGATATTCGGGGCTGGTCTGGCCGCGGTCGATTTCGGCCTGGGTCAGTTCGCCCGAGTGCAGCGGGTTGCGCCCGGTATACTTGGCGCCGGCCAGATCGTCGGCCATGGCCTGCACTTCGAGGATGTGCAGCCCGCAGAATTCGGCGATCTGCTCGAAAGTCAGCGCCGTATTGTCGACAAGCCACGAAGCGGTGGCATGCGGCATCAGCGGATACGTGGGCTGGTTGCTCACGGCGGTGGTCCTCTTGTTGTCCCGGTGCCCAGATTTGCACGAGACAAAGCGTGGGCGAAAGGGCCGAAATCAGCGCGGAAACAATAAGGGCCGCCCCATCGCGGAGCGGCCACTCTTGCGCGAGGATGTAAGCCAGCAGGCGTCAAACGGCAAGGTCTTTTGCGCGAGGCGGGCGTGATTGCCCGCATTTCGGAGCCTTTTCAGGCCACCGCGAGCACGATCTTGCCGATATGAGTGCCTGCTTCCATTCGCGTGTGGGCAGCGGCGGCCTCTTCCAGGGCGAAGGCCTGGTCCATGATCGGGCGCAGCTTGCCCTGGGCGACCAGCGGCCAGACCGTCTGGAGGATTTCTGCCGTGAGCAGGGCCTTGAAGCTGTCGGAGCGCGCGCGCAGCGTCGATCCGGTGAGGGTGAGGCGCCGGGTCATGACCTGGGCCATGTTGATCTGGGCCTTGACCCCGCCCTGAACCGCGATGGTCACATGGCGGCCATCCATGGCCAGGCACTTCATGTTGCGCGCGACATAGTCGCCCGCCACCATGTCGAGCACGATTTCCACGCCCTTGCCACCGGTGATAGTCTTGACTTCCTCGACGAAATCGCTGGCCTTGTAGTCGATGGCATGGTCCGCGCCGATGCGCAGGGCCGCCGCGCACTTGTCCGGCCCGCCGCAGGTGACGATGACGGTCAGCCCGAACAGCTTGCCCAGCATGATCGCCATCGAGCCGATGCCGCTGGTGCCGCCGTGAACCAGCAGGGTTTCCCCCTCGCAGGCCCAGCCGCGCTCGAACACGTTGTGCCAGACGGTGAACAGCGTTTCGGGCAGGGCGGCGGCCTGGTCGAGCGGAAGGCTCTCGGGCACGGGCAGGCAGTGATCGGCCCGGGCGAGGCAATATTGGGCATAGCCCCCGCCCGAGACCAGCGCGCAGACCTGCTGGCCGGGGACAAGGCTGGTTACCCCTTCGCCCAGCGCGGCAACGGTGCCTGCGATTTCCAGGCCGGGAATCGGCGAGGCGCCCGGCGGGGCCGGATAGAACCCCTGTCGCTGGACCACATCGGGACGGTTGACCCCGGCAAAGGCGACCCGGACCAGCACTTGTCCGGGGCCGGGCACGGGCACAGGCAATGTTTCGGGGCGCAGCACATCGGGTGCGCCCGGGGCTTCGAAGCCTACGGCAGTCATCGTGGCGGGCAGTTTCAGCATCGTGCCGTCCTCAGGTTCCACGTCATTTTCGCTTAACGCACAGCCCTACCCATGCACCCGGTTGACAGCAAGCGTTTGCCGTCCAACATTATGCATTGCAATGGACGCAGACGACCTTCCGCGCCGAAAGGGCGATTTGGTCAGCCAACTGGCGACCCAGCCGCTCGACTCGCTGTCGGTGGACGAGCTGTCCTTGCGCATCACCCTGCTCGAAGCCGAGATCGCCCGGACCCGCGCCCATCGCGAGAAGGCCGGGCGCACCCGTGCCGCTGCCGAGGCCCTGTTCGGGGCGCCGCCTCCTGCTCCCCCCTCTTCTGCCCCGCCACCTCCTGTCTGCCAGACCGGGGGAACCGGACGATGAGGATGGCCGCCCTTCACCTTGCGGGGCGGCGTCCCCATATAGGCTGTGTGGCTCTGGTGGCGCAGCCGGTTTCAGGCCGGGCGGCCATGAACCCTTTTTGCGCGATTCAATCCTGCGTGAATACCGACAGGTTCGGTTTGGCCAGGGTTAACCATCGCCATGCTTTTCTCCCGCAAGGGGAACCATCCCGTGGCGGAATTCTTCCGTCATGGTCCAAAGTGAGCCCAAGAAAGCGAGCCTATGCCCAGTTTCGCCCAGAGCCTCGAGAAAACGTTGCACAGCGCCCTCGCCAATGCGTCGGAGCGCAGCCATGAATACGCGACGCTCGAACATCTCCTGCTTGCCCTGATCGACGATCCGGACGCGGCGCAGGTGATGCAGGCCTGTGGCGTGGATCTTGGCGATCTGGGTGACGTGGTGCGCCAGTACCTCGACCAGGAATACCAGTCGCTCAAGACCGCCGAAAAGGCCGATCCGCAGCCCACCGCCGGATTCCAGCGCGTGATCCAGCGCGCGATCCTCCATGTCCAGTCCTCGGGCAAGGACACGGTCACGGGCGCCAATGTGCTGGTCGCGCTGTTCTCCGAACGCGATTCCTATGCGGTCTATTTCCTCCAGCAGCAGGACATGAGCCGCCTCGACGCGGTCAGCTATATCAGCCACGGGATCGGCAAGGGCGGCCGCCAGAGCGGTTCGGCCACCTCGTCCAAGCCCGAGGAAGAAGCCCCCAAGCCCGAGGAAAAGGCCGAGGCCAAGAGCGGCAGCAAGAAGGATTCGGCGCTCGACCAGTTCTGCGTCAACCTCAACGAGAAGGCGCTTTCGGGCAAGGTCGATCCGCTGATCGGGCGCGGGCCGGAGGTCGACCGCACGATCCAGATCCTGTGCCGCCGCTCGAAGAACAACCCGCTCTATGTCGGGGATCCGGGCGTGGGCAAGACGGCGATCGCCGAGGGCCTTGCGCGCAAGATCGTCGAGGGTGAAGTGCCCGAGGTGCTGACCAAGGCGGTGATCTATTCGCTCGACATGGGCAGCCTGCTGGCTGGCACGCGCTATCGCGGCGATTTCGAGGAACGCTTGAAGCAGGTCGTTTCCGAACTTGAAAAGATGCCCCACGCGATCCTGTTCATCGACGAGATCCACACCGTGATCGGTGCGGGGGCGACCAGCGGCGGGGCGATGGACGCCTCGAACCTCCTGAAGCCCGCGCTCTCGGGCGGGACGATCCGCTGCATCGGTTCGACCACCTACAAGGAGTTCCGCAACCACTTCGAGAAGGACCGCGCCCTGCTGCGCCGGTTCCAGAAGATCGACGTGAACGAACCGAGCGTGGAAGACACGATCAAGATCCTGAAAGGTCTGCGCACGGCCTTCGAGGAACATCACAAGGTCAAGTACACGCCCGAGGCGATCAAGACCGCGGTCGAGCTTTCGGCGCGCTACATCAACGACCGCAAGCTGCCCGACAAGGCGATCGACGTGATCGACGAAGTGGGCGCGATGCAGATGCTGGTGCCGCCCTCGAAGCGCAAGAAGACGATCACCGCGCGCGAGATCGAGGCCGTGATCGCGACGATGGCGCGCATCCCGCCCAAGTCGGTCAGTTCGGACGACAAGAAGGTGCTCGAACATCTCGAACGCGACTTGAAGCGTCTGGTGTTCGGCCAGGACAAGGCCATCGAGGTGCTCTCGAGCGCCATGAAGCTGAGCCGTGCGGGCCTGCGCGATCCCGACAAGCCGATCGGCTCGTTCCTGTTCTCGGGGCCCACCGGCGTCGGCAAGACCGAAGTGGCGCGCTCCCTGGCGCAGATCATGGGCATTCCGCTCCAGCGGTTCGACATGTCCGAATATATGGAGCGTCACTCGGTCAGCCGCCTGATCGGGGCCCCCCCGGGCTATGTCGGCTTTGACCAGGGCGGTCTGCTCACCGATGCCATCGACCAGCAGCCGCACTGCGTCCTGCTGCTCGACGAAATCGAGAAGGCGCACCCCGACCTGTTCAACATCCTGTTGCAGGTCATGGACAATGGCCGCCTGACCGATCACCACGGCAAGACCGTCGATTTCCGCAATGTGGTCCTGATCATGACCACCAATGCGGGCGCTTCGGACATGGCCAAGCAGGGGATCGGGTTTGGCGACGTGTCCAAGCAGGACGCGGGCGACGAAGCGGTCAAGAACCTGTTCACGCCCGAGTTCCGCAACCGTCTCGATGCGATCGTGCCGTTTGGCTATCTGCCGCCCGAAGTCGTCAGCCGCGTGGTCGACAAGTTCGTCCTCCAGCTCGAACTCCAGCTGGCCGAACAGAACGTCCACATCCAGTTCGATGGCGACGCACGCGCCTGGCTGGCCAAGAAGGGCTATGACCGCCTCTATGGTGCGCGGCCCATGGCCCGCCTCATCCAGGAGCGCGTCAAGAAGCCGCTGGCCGAGGAACTGCTGTTCGGCAAGCTGGCCAATGGCGGCGAGGTCCATGTCAGTCTCAAGGATGCCGGTTCGGGCGATGCGGGGCTCAGCTTCGAACTGACCCCGGCAGCGCCCAAGCTGGTCAAGAAGAAGGCCAGCAAGCGCAAGGCGAGCGATACCACGACCGAACCGAACGCCGAATAAGTCCGGCGCGCGATCGGCGCGGAAGGCCACATGAAACGGGCGGGGAAGCGCAAGCTTCTCCGCCCTTTCGCATGGCCCGCTCTTGCAAGGTCATTGCCAGGGGCGCAGGCCGCCCGGCGCGATGCGTTCGGACATTTCGAGGCGGCGCGACTGGCGGTTTTCGAGGCTGAGCGTCATCAGTGGCTGGGGCGTGTTGATGAACTGGCGCGGCGACATGCCGAACATCGCGGTGAATTCGCGGATCAGGTGGCTCTGGTCGTAGTAGCGCAGGGCCAGCGTCTCGGCCTCGGCCTCGTCGGCCACGCCGCGCAAGTGGCTGGCCATGTCGAGCGCGCGGGCGCGGCGCAGAACGTGCTTGGGGGTGATTCCGAAATCGCGCCGGACGATTCGTTCGAGGCGGCGCTGCTCGATCCCCGATTGCTCGACGAAATCGGCTACGAGGATGGCCGGATCGGCGAGGGCTGCCGCCTCGAACCGGGCGGTGACCGGATCGGGCTCGTGCCCGCCCTGCCGGGCGATCATGGCGCGCAGGGCCTCCTCCATGGCCACGCACCAGTCCTCGGGCGAGGCATCGGGGGTGAACAGGCCGAGGCTTTTTTCCGAGGCCAGGCCGACCGTTTCGATCGGGGTGATCCGGTCGACCAGATCAGGCACGGCAATGCGGAACAGCGCATGGCAGGCGCCGGGGCGCAAGACCACGCCCACGCTTGAAAACGGGCCCTTGACGCCAATGGGCATCCGTCTGGTGTTGGGGCCGAAAAACAGCGCCGACCGGCCCACGGCAATTCCGCCGTCGCGAGTCTGCGCGGTCCAGTCGCCGCGCAACTGGATGCGGATGCACGAGGTGTCGTTCAGCAGTCCGCATTGCAGGGCATAGTTGTCAGGGGCATCGACCACGGTCACGTAGAAACGGCCGATCCACGGTGCCAGATCGGCCGCCGGGGCGCGGTTGAAGGACAAGGGCTGGCCCTTGCGCGTCACGCCATTGGCCGGTGCGATGGCCGGATCGACAGCCGGAGCGGCAACCGGCGTGCTCTTGCGATTCATATCCCGTGCGCCTCTCCAACCGGTTGGCCGATCCGTCGCGCGACCGGATCGCTTCGCCGCTGCCTATCCCCGCGCGCACGAAAAAGGGAGGGGCTTCTTGACCATATCGGCAGTATCGGCAAAGCACGGGGGCATGAAGCTCGATGACGACATCGCCCTGGCCCTGCGTTTGGCCGATGCGGCCGGCGCTGCCATTCGCCCCTATTTTCGCAGTGTCAGTGCCGAGCGCAAGGGGGACGCGACCCCTGTGACTTTGGCCGACCGCGCCGCGGAGGAGGCCATGCGCGCAATTCTGGCCGCCGAAGTCCCGCGTGACGGGATCGTGGGCGAGGAATTCGGCACGCGCGAGGGCAGCACCGGGCGGACATGGGTGCTCGACCCCATCGACGGGACGGCGGGCTTTCTGGCCGGGCGCGCGATCTTCGGGACGCTGATCGCGCTGCTGGTCGACGGGTTCCCCGTTCTGGGCGTGATCGACCAGCCGATTGCGGGGGAACGCTGGGTCGGTGCCTCGGGCATGGCCACCACGCTCAACGGCCAGCCGGTTCGCACGCGCCCGTGCCGCGAGCTGGCCGAGGCGACCATCGCCACCACTGGCCCGCACTATTTCAGCCAGCACGAGGGCGAGCACTTCATGGCGCTGGCCTCGCAGACCGACTATCGCCGCATGGTCATGGGCGGGGACTGCTACAACTATGCGATGCTGGCGACCGGCCAGCTCGACATCGTGTGCGAGGCGGGCCTCAAGCTCCACGACTGGGCCGCGCTGGTCCCGGTGGTCGAAGGGGCCGGGGGCACGATGGCCGACTGGAACGGCGATCCGCTCCATGCCGGGTCGGAAGGCCATGTCATCGCGCTGGGCGATCCGGCGCGACTCGACGACGTGATCGAGGCTCTGGCCGCCGGGTATTCGCACGGTCATTAATGGCGTGCATTCGCACGGGCACTGATCGCCCCTTTTCACGGATCGGCGTTCCGCCGACGTGCCATGGTTACCGTCCTGCCCGTCTCGGCTGCGGGAAGGGGCGGGCATTGCAATCGGTCCGGGCAACCGCTACATCGTCCCCAGCATCAAGAGTTGGGGATGACGCCCCGACGCCAACCTGCCGTTCCGGGCAAGGTGGCGCTCTCCTGCTTGGCAGGCGAGGATGTGGCCGATCCGGCAATCCAACGGAGCAAGCCCGAGGCGTCCTTTCCCCATCTGCTTTACGCCGATTTTGAGGAAAGAACTGCCCGTGCCGATCAGGATTGCCGACAACCTCCCCGCCCGCCGCACCCTTGAGGCCGAGGGCGTGATCGTCATGGGCGAGACCGAGGCCGCGCGTCAGGACATCCGTCCCTTGCGCATCGCGCTGCTCAACCTGATGCCCGACAAGATCACCACCGAGACCCAGATCGCGCGGCTGCTGGGCGCCACCCCGCTCCAGATCGAACTGACGCTGGTGCGTCTTTCGGGCCATGTCAGCAAGACCACGTCGGCCGGGCACATCGCCGAATTCTACCGTCCGTTCGACGAGATCCAGACCGAGCGTTTCGACGGGCTGATCATCACCGGCGCCCCGGTCGAGACGATGGCCTATGGCGAGGTGACCTACTGGGACGAACTGCGCCGGATCTTCGACTGGAGCCAGACCCACTGCCACCGCCTGCTCACGATCTGCTGGGGGGCGATGGCCGCGCTTCACTATTTCCACGGCGTGCCCAAGCATCCGCTGGCGGCCAAGGCCCATGGCGTGTTCGACCATGAGGTGCGCGCCTCGGGCAGCCCCTGGCTGCGCGGCATGTCCGATGTGGTGCCCGTGCCGGTCTCGCGCTGGAGCGAGGTGCGCAGCGCCGACCTTCCCGCCGGGCTGACCGTCCTGCTCGAAAGCGAGGAGAGCGGGCTGTGTCTGGTCGACGACCCGGCCCGCCGCGCGCTCCACATGCTCAATCATCTTGAGTATGACACGCTCACCCTCGACACCGAATATCGCCGCGACGGCTCGGGCCCGGTGCCGCGCCACTATTACCGCAACGACGACCCGGCCAACCTGCCACGTAACACATGGCGCACCCATGGCCATCAGCTCTTCGGCAACTGGATCAACGAGGTCTACCAGACGACCCCGTTCGATCTGGCCGATGTCGGGGCCGTTCTTCAGGTCTGATCCGAAACTTGTGTTTCGGATCGTTCGGCGCCGGCCCGCTCCCCCACCCGATCTCCCAACGATAGTACCCTATGGGAGGTCGGGTGGGGGAGCGGGCTGGTGCCGAACCGAAATTCGCCTCTTCGGCGAATCTCGATCAAGCCTGACGAGGGCGAATCGAGTTGCCAAGCGGCCCCCGGATCGCTAAGGGCCGCCCCTTCAATCCACGCGGATTGACGACCTTGCCTGGCCACATAGGGCTGCCACGGCGGGGACGCCGCGTTGAACAAGGAGACGAAAATGCCCAAGCTCAAGACCAAGAGCGGCGTGAAGAAGCGCTTCAAGCTCACTGCCACCGGCAAGGTCAAGCACGGCGTGGCCGGCAAGCGCCACCGCCTGATCAGCCATAACGCCAAGTACATCCGCCAGAACCGCGGCACCGACGTGATCTCCGACGCTGACGCGAAGGTGATCAAGAAGTGGGCGCCCTACGGGCTGAACTGAGGAGGCTGATCCATGTCCCGTATCAAGCGCGGCACCACTACGCGTGCCAAGCACAAGCGCATTCTTGACCAGGCCAAGGGTTACCGCGGCCGCCGCAAGAATACGATCCGCGTTGCTCGTCAGGCCGTCGAAAAGGCCGGCCAGTACGCCTACCGCGACCGCAAGGTGAAGAAGCGGACCTTCCGCGCCCTCTGGATCCAGCGCATCAACGCTGCGGTCCGCGCTGAAGGCCTGACCTACTCGCAGTTCATCCACGGCACCAAGCTGGCTGGCATCGAACTCGATCGCAAGGCGATGGCCGATCTGGCCATGAACGAAGGCGGCGTGTTCGCGGCTGTCATCGCTCAGGCGAAGGCTGCCCTTCCGGCGGCCTGATCGCTTCTTTGCGATTTTGAACAAGAGGGCGCGTATCCACCCGGATGCGCGCCCTTTTGCGTGGACGGGGCCATGGGGGCGGGCTAGCCTCCCTCGCGAATGCCACGAGAAGGCCGCCCCGAAAGCTGCGGCGAATGCACGGTCACGGCACGCTTCGTGCAGCCTGCGTCCCTGCTTCGGCCCGGTTATGTCACGCTTTACGTGATCGATATCGATGCGCCTGCCGATGGAGCGCAGGTGGTCGACTGGCACTATCCCGAATGGGCCGCCCTGCGCATCGCGCGCCATGCCTTTCGTGAAACCTGGACCGACGGGCGCGTGCCCGGGGTTTCGTCGCGGACGACGCTGGTCGGGCCGGCCAGCCGGGGGCTGCGGTTCGAGACCGGGGCGACGCGGATGTGGATCATCCGGTTCCAGCCGCTGGGCTGGGCGCGCTATTTCGGATTGCCATCGGGGGCGATGGCCAGCGACTTTGCCGATGGGATCTTCGATGTCGGGCGGGAGGCCCGGCTGGCCCATTTTCGCGGACTGGCGAGCGCGGTCGATGCTGCAGGAGCGGTGGAGGGCGCGCGAGAGGCCGGGTGTGAGGCCGAACTGGCCGCGATCCTGCGCTGGTTTGCCGCCTGGGACGAGCGGTCCGTGCCCGATGCCGCGCGGATCGAGGCCTGCCATGCCGCGCTCCTGCGCGAGGATGTGCGCACGGTTGGCGATCTCTCGGCGGCCAGCGGGTTGCCTGCCCACACGCTCGAACGCCTGTGCCAGCGCCATTTCGGATTTCCGCCGCAAATGCTGGTGCGCCGCGAGCGGTTCCTGCGCAGCATGCGCCGCCACATGCGCGATCCGGCAGCCCGCTGGACGCGGGCGATGGACAGCCAATATTACGATCAGGCCCAGTTCGTGCGCGATTTCCGCCGCTTCATGGGCATGACGCCCAGCGACTATGCCAGCCACCCGCACCCGGTGATGGGCCCGGTGATGCAGGCGCAGGAGGAGGCATTGGCGCAGGCGCTGGCACAGGCGCCGCAGGCCCTGACGGGCCCCTGACGGGTGGCGCGGTCGCCCCGCACCAAAAAGGGAGCGGAAATGGGGCACCGGACGCACTCGCGCTTTGATTTCTGGCGCGCGGCGCGCTAGCGGCAGGCGCGATGGAACAGCTTGATCACCAGCAGGCGCAGACGCTCGACGCCATTGCCGCCGCCACCACCGCCGAGGCGGTCGAGGCGATCCGTGTTGCTGCCCTTGGCAAGCAGGGCTGGGTCTCGGCCCTGCTCAAGACGCTGGGCGGCATGAGCCCCGAGGAACGCCAGGCCAAGGGCCCGCAGATCCACGCCGCGCGCGAGGCGGTGACCGCTGCGCTCGGCGCGCGCAAGGCCGAACTCGAAACCGCCGCGCTCGACGCGCGTCTGGCCGCCGAGGCGGTCGACCTGTCGCTGCCCGCGCCCGAGGCGCCGCGCGGTTCGGTTCACCCTGTCTCGCAGGTGATGGACGAACTGGCCGAGATCTTCGCCGACATGGGCTTTGCCGTCGCCAGCGGCCCGGAGATCGAGGACGACTGGCACAATTTCACCGCGCTCAACATGCCCGAGACGCACCCGGCGCGCGCGATGCACGACACCTTCTACTTCCCTGACAAGGATGCGCAAGGCCGTGACATGCTGCTGCGCACGCATACTTCGCCCGTGCAGATCCGCACGATGCTGAAGGAAGGCGCGCCCTTGCGGATCATCGCGCCGGGCCGTGTCTATCGCTCGGACAGCGACGCCACGCATACCCCGATGTTCCACCAGATCGAAGGTCTGGTGATCGACAAGGGCATTCATCTGGGCCACCTGAAGTGGACGCTGGAAACCTTCCTCAAGGCCTTCTTCGAGCGCGACGACATCGTCCTGCGCCTGCGCCCCAGCTATTTCCCGTTCACCGAGCCTTCGGTCGAGGTCGACGTGGGCTACACGCTGGTTCAAGGCAAGCGGGTGGTCGGCGGCAGCGGCGATGCGCCGGGCGGCGGCTGGATGGAAGTGCTCGGCTCGGGCATGGTCAACCGCAAGGTCATCGAATTCGGCGGGCTGGACCCGGATGAATGGCAGGGCTTTGCCTTTGGCACCGGGGTCGATCGCCTCGCCATGCTCAAGTACGGGCTCGACGATCTGCGCGCCTTCTTCGATGGCGATGCGCGCTGGCTCAATCATTACGGGTTCGCGGCGCTCGACGTGCCCACCCTTTCGGCAGGCGTGGGAGTGCGGCCGTGAAGTTTTCCCTTTCGTGGCTCAAGGCCCTGCTCGACACCCAGGCGAGCACCGTTGAAATCGCCGAGAAGCTGACCGCGCTGGGCCTGGAAATCGAAAGCGTGACCGATGCTTCGGCCGCGCTCCAGAAGTTCCGCGTCGCCCGCGTGCTGACGGCCGAAAAGCACCCTCAGGCCGACAAGCTTCAGGTGCTGTCGGTCGATCTGGGCGATGGCAATCCGCTTCAGGTCGTCTGCGGCGCGCCCAATGCGCGCGCGGGGCTCGTCGGCGTGCTGGGCCTTCCGGGCGCGGTGGTTCCGGCCAATGGCATGGAACTGCGCAAGAGCGCGATTCGCGGCGTCGAATCGAACGGCATGATGTGCTCGACCCGCGAACTGTGCCTGGGCGAGGACCACGACGGCATCATCGAACTGCCCGAAGACGCCCCGCTGGGGCAGTCCTATGCCGGCTACATCGGCTCGGACCCGGTCTTCGACGTGTCGATCACGCCCAACCGCCCCGATTGCATGGGCGTTTATGGCATTGCCCGCGATCTGGCCGCCGCCGGGATCGGCACGCTGCGCCCGCTGGGCGTGGACAGCGTGGCCGGCACCGGCGCCTGCCCGGTCGAAATCCGCATCGAGGACGAGGCGGCATGCCCCGCCTTCTATGGCCGCGTGATCAAGGGCGTGACCAATGGCCCGTCGCCCGCATGGTTGCAGGATCGCCTGAAGGCCGCCGGGCAGCGCCCGATCTCGGCGCTGGTCGATGTGACCAACTATGTGATGCTCGGCTATGGCCGTCCGGCCCATGCCTATGACCTGGCCAAACTGACCGGCGCGGTTACCGCGCGCCCCGCGCGCGAGGGCGAGACTGTCGTCGCGCTCAACGGCAAGGAATACACGCTCGCCCCGTTCATGACCGTGATCGCCGATGAAGCGGGCGTCCACGACATCGCCGGGATCATGGGCGGCGAGCATTCGGGCTGTTCGGACACGACGACCGACGTGCTGCTCGAAGTCGCCTATTTCGATCCGGCCCATATCGCCCGTACCGGGCAGGCGCTGGCGCTGGCCAGCGACGCGCGCGGGCGCTTCGAGCGCGGGGTCGATCCGGCCTTCCTCGACACCGGCATGGACCTTCTGACCGGGCTGATCCTCGACATCTGCGGCGGCGAGGCGAGCGAAGTGGTCCGCGTGGGCGCGCCCCCGCTGGCGCAGCGCGTGCTGGCCTATGATCCGGCGCTCTGCGCGCGGCTGGGCGGCGTGGCCGTGGCCCAGAGTGAGCAGAAGCGCATCCTCGCCGCGCTCGGCTTTGCCGTCGAGGGTGATGGCGAATGGAGCGTGACCGTCCCGACCTGGCGCCCCGACATCATCGGCGCGCCCGATCTGGTCGAGGAAGTGATCCGCGTTCACGGGCTCGATGCCGTGCCCTCGACTCCGCTGCCGCGTGTCGACGGCGTGGCCCGCCCGACGGCGACCCCGGTGCAGATGCTCGAACGCCGCCTGCGCCGCGCTGCGGCCGCGCGTGGCGCCCACGAGGCCGTCACCTGGTCGTTCCTGCCCGAGGCACAGGCTACCGCCTTTGCCGACGGACAGGCGCTGTGGACGCTGGCCAACCCGATCTCGGAAGACTTGAAGGTCATGCGGCCCTCGCTGCTGCCGGGCCTGCTGGCTGCGGTGCGCCGCAACCTCGATCGTGGCGCGACCAGCCTGCGCCTGTTCGAGATCGGTCGCCGCTATCTGCGCGCCGACAATGGCCAGAGCGACGAGCGCCTGAGCCTCGCGGTCGTTCTCGCGGGCGAAAAGACCCCGCGCGGCTGGGACAGCGGCAAGGCGCAACCCTTCACCGCGTTCGACGCCAAGGCCGAGGCGCTGGCCCTGCTGGCACAGGCCGGCGCGCCGGTCGACAACCTCCAGGTCATGGGCGAGGCCGGGCCGCAGTTCCACCCCGGCCAGTCGGCCACGCTGCGCCTTGGCCCCAAGCAGGTTCTCGCCCGCTTCGGGATGCTCCACCCGCTCACCGCCAAGGCCTTCGGCCTCGAAGGCCCGGTGGCCGTGGTCGAGCTGTTCCTCGACCGGATTCCGGCGAAGAAGACCGCCAGCGGCTTTGCCCGCCCGCACTTCGCGCCCCCGGCGCTGCAAGCCGTGACGCGCGACTTCGCCTTCCTCGTTGCGGACAAGGTGCCTGCGGGCGATCTGCTGCGCGCGGTCAAGGGCGCCGACAAGACCGCGATCGTCGCCGCGCGCGTGTTCGACGATTTCCGGGGGCAGGGCGTGCCCGAAGGCCACAAGAGCCTGGCCATCGAAGTGACGCTCCAGCCGGGCGACAAGAGCTTCGATGAAGCGGCCCTCAAGGCCATCGCCGACAAGATCGTGGCGGCGGCAGCCAAGCAGGGCGGCACCCTGCGCGCCTGACAGCCCGAGCATGCAAAAAAAGGGAGGGAAGGGGCATGGCCGCTTCCCTCCCTTTTTTGTTTGTCAGCCCCTCAGGCTCTGGCGTGGGCGCCGATGAGGTCGAACCCCGTCGAGCCAGGGCCAGGGGCCGCCACCGTGCGAGAGGAAGGGAACCGGTTGCTGCATTGCCCAACTATCCTTTCGCCCCCTCATGCAGGGAGCCTGTCCGACACGGGCAGGGACAAAAAGCAGCCCATCTTGTTCCGGTTTGCCAAAAGGCCGGGGCTGCGCGTCAGGCCACTTCGGCCCAGTCGGTGGCCATGGCAAAGGCGGGCATGCTCTGGCCCGCGTGCCCCGGCCCATCGGCTGCGCGGTGGATCAGGATCGGCCCGTCGTTGTCTGCTCCCTTGCTGCCCGCTCCATTGCCGCCCGAAGCGAACGATAGGCCCGCCGCATCGAGTTGCCCGCGCGAGACGCGATAGCGCGTACACAGTCCGCCGTTGCCGTCGCTGACCAGTTCCTGCTCGAATTCGAGCCCCTGCTGATAGCCCCTGCTACGCCGCACTCTGGCCACCACCAGCTGCCCATCGCCCAGATCGAGCACGAAGGCCGTGCCCACGGGCACTTCGAGCAGCCCCTCGATCAGGGCGCCCGACATCGACAGGTTGCGCAGCATGACCGGATAATAATGGTCCTCGTGGACGACACCCACGCGGCGGAACATGGTCTGGCGCTGGTGGCGCTGGCGCGAGGGGCCCGAAGGCTGGATGACCCATGGCTCGCCGCCCAGCGCCTGCATGAAGGCAGCGTTGTCGAGCGGGACGCTGTAGATATAGCCCTGCACATGGCTGACATTCAGGGCCTTCATCAGGTCGAACTGGTCGAAGCTTTCGACCCCTTCGGCGGTGGTCTCCATGTCGAGCGCCTGGGCCAGCGCGACGATGGCGGCAATGATCGCCCGGTTGCGGCTGCCGGTCTGGGTGGCCCCGCGCACGAAGGACTGGTCGATCTTGATCTTGTCGAACGGCGCGGTCCGCAGATAGCCGAGCGAGGAATAGCCGGTGCCGAAATCGTCGAGCGACAGGCGCACGCCGAGCCCCTTGAGCGCCTTGAAGCGCGCGTCGGTGGCGCCGTTTTCCTGCATGAAGACGCCTTCGGTGATCTCCAGTTCGAGACGGGCCGGGTCCAGTCCCGAGCGGGCGAGGGCCGTGGCCACCAGCACGGGGAAATGTTCGTCGGCAAACTGCACCGGCGAGACATTGACCGCCACCCGCAAGGGCATCGGCCAGGCGGCGGCATCGGCGCAGGCCCTGAACAGCACCCATTCGCCGATGGCCCGGATCAGGTTCGATTCCTCGGCAATCGGGATGAACCGCGCGGGCGAGATCGCCCCGCAGCGCGGATGGGTCCAGCGCAGCAGTGCCTCGACCCCGATCACGCGATTATCCTGCGCCATCACGATCGGCTGGTAGTGCAAGGCCAGTTCACCGCGGGCGAGCGCATCGTGGAGGTCTTCTTCGAGCGTCTTGCGCTCCTCGGCCGCGCGCAGCAGGTCACCGGCAAAGAAGCGGTATCGCCCGCGTCCGCTGCCCTTGGCGGCATAGAGCGCCAGATCGGCGCTGCGCACCAGTTCTTCGGCCAGCGTGCCATCGAACGGCGCGATGGCCAGCCCGATCGAGGCGCCGATCAGGCAGCGGCTGCCTTCGATCATGTAGGGTTGCGACAAGTCGGCGATGATCGTCAGGGCCAGTTCGCCCAGGCGCCCGCGATCCTCGACATCGGGCAGGATGATCTGGAATTCGTCGCCCCCCAGGCGGCAGACCCGGCTCTCGTCGCCGATCAGTTTCACCAGCCGTTCGGCCACCTGCTTGAGCAGGAGATCCCCGGCGGCATGCCCCAGCGTGTCGTTGACCTGCTTGAAGCGGTCGAGATCGATCAGCAGCGTTGCGCAAGGGCGCGAGGCGGCAGCCAGCATGGTCAGCGTGCGCGCCAGCATCTGGGTCATGTGGCGGCGATTGGCCAGCCCGGTGAGTGGATCGTGCGAGGCCAGGTGCGAGGTCTCCTCGGCCTTGCGGCGGGCCTGGCTGATGTCGGTGCAATGGCCGTGGAAGCCGGTGAACACCCCCCGGTCGTGGATTGCCTCGCCCGAAAGCGACCACCAGCGCCGCTCGCAGCCCGATCCGGTGTGGACGATCAGGTGCTCGAAGCGGGTACGGCGGGCCAGGGTGAAGCGCAGCGAACGCTCGCCATCGGCCTCGTCATGCGCAAACAGGTCGAGCAGGGCGCGTCCCACCGGAGGGGTGCCATCGTCGAGCATCGCGCGCAGGCCCGGCGAGGCATATGTCAGCCGTCCTTGTGCATCGCTGGACCAGAACGCGCCCAGACCCATGGTCTCATAGGCCCGGCACAAGGCAGCCGCATGCGCTTCGGGCAATTCCCGTGCATGGTCCTGTCGGTCACGCGGCTGCTCTGCGCGGCTTTGCCCGCCGCGACCCTGAACCCCACCGCGCACCAGCATGCTTCCGGCCAGGCTGCTCCTGGCAAAGCGCCGGAATACCATTTCTATCTCCGCGAGTGCGACCTGTCGTTTCAGGTGATTCTAGCCATGCACGCTTGAGGGAATGTTAACTTTTGGCGGTTGGTTCGGCTCTTCGGGCCCGGAAAATCACAAAAAAATGGCCGAAAGCGCGTTAACGCTTTCGGCCTAGGTCGTTCGCAGGAGGAACAAGGTTTGGCGGGAGAGGGGGAGAGAGGGAGAGGATCAGGTCCGCCCTCCCCGCCAAGCTGGGAAAAACTTACATGTTGTAGGCGCGTTCGCCGTGTTCGGTGATGTCGAGGCCTTCGCGCTCGGCTTCCTGCGTCGGACGCAGGCCGATGGTCTTGTCCAGCGCGATGAACAGGATCGCCGAGACACCGCCCGAGAGCACCACGGTCAGCAGGACCGCCTTGATCTGGGTGATCAGCTGGCCAACCATGTCGTAGGTGCCCGGCTGGGCGGGGAACACGGTGTAGTCGATCCAGCCCTGGCCACCCAGGCGCGGGTCGGCGACGATGGCGGTGCCGATGGCGCCCACGATCCCGCCTACGCAGTGCACGCCGAAGACGTCGAGCGTGTCGTCGTACTTGAGGGCGTTCTTGACGGTGGTGACGAAGAAGAAGCAGACCGGCGAGACGATGAAGCCGAGGATCACGGCGCCCATCGGAGCAGCGAAGCCGGCCGCCGGGGTGATCGCGACGAGGCCTGCGACGGCACCCGAGGCGGCGCCCAGCATCGAGGGCTTGCCATGCTTGACCTGCTCGATGACCGACCACGAGACGGCGGCAGCGGCGGTGGCGACGAAGGTGTTGATGAAGGCGAGGCTGGTGGCGGCGTTGGCTTCAAGGCCCGAACCGGCGTTGAAACCGAACCAGCCCACCCACAGCAGCGAGGCGCCGATCATGGTCATGGTCAGCGAGTGGGGCGGGGTGGCTTCCTTGCCATAGCCAAGGCGCTTGCCGATCACGAGGCAGCCGACCAGACCGGCGATGCCCGCATTGATGTGGACGACGGTGCCGCCCGCGAAGTCGAGGCCGCCCCAGCCATAGATCAGGCCAGCGTCGCTCGGGTTGTCCGACAGGAAGTCGGGACCGGCGAAGTACCACACCATGTGGGCCATCGGGAAGTAGACCAGCGTCAGCCACAGGACGGTGAAGATCATCAGCGGGGTGAACTTCACGCGCTCGGCAAAGGCGCCCACGATCAGCGCCGGGGTGATGCACGCGAAGGTCATCTGGAAGATGACGTAGACATATTCGGGCAGGTAGACGTTGTTCGAGAACGTCGCCGCATAGGTCGAGATCGAGACGCCCTGGAGGAAGGCCTTCGAGAAGCCGCCGACATAGGGCGAGCCGCCGGTGAAGGCCATCGAGTAGCCCCAGCAGACCCAGCACAGCGCGGCGACCGAAACGATCATCAGCACCTGCATGAGGACCGAGAGCATGTTCTTGGTACGCACGAGGCCGCCGTAGAACAGCGCCAGCGCGGGAACGCTCATCATCAGGACCAGGGCGGCCGACACCAGCATCCAGGCCACGTCGCCCTTGTTGACCATGGTGGCCATCTGTTCGGCGGTCGGGGCCTTGATCGGCCCGGTCTGCGCAAAAGCGGCGGAGGCTGCCCCCAGGCCAAGCCCGGCTGCCGTCACGCCACTGATCATCTTGCGGATCATATGGGTTTCCCTCTTCTCGAAAATCAAAGCGCCATGTCGCCGCTCTCGGCGGTGCGGATACGCACGGCCGAAGCGAGATCGAGCACGAAGATCTTGCCGTCGCCGATGGCCTCGGTGCTGGCGGTCTGCTGGATCGTCTCGACGATCTGCGGCGCCAGGTCGTCGCTGGCGGCGATTTCGAGCTTCACCTTGGGAAGCATGTTGGTGGAATATTCAGCGCCGCGATAGATCTCGGTCTGGCCCTTCTGGCGGCCAAATCCCTTCACTTCGGACACCGTCATCCCGGCAACGCCCAGCCCCGAGAGTGCGTCGCGCACTTCGTCGAGCTTGAACGGCTTGATGATGGCGATGATGAATTTCATGCATGCCCCCTTTTTTGCACCCTGGGCCCCCGGTTTTGCCCCAACGGCCTGGCCGGTTCGGTATATGCAAGGGGTGTGCCAGATGCAAATACTTACGAAAACCGTGCTTTACGGAAACCATATCCATTCTCGTGCATTCACGAGTCGCCCGATTCTTGTGCAACAGTACATTGCTGCCTATTTTTTGGGCAGGTCTGGTGCCCATCCGGCTTTCGGGCGCAGCCTCGCCCAGACCGGCAGATGATCGGACGCCATCACTGCCAGCGGGCTGTGGTGAACCCCCAGATCCTCGACGTGCCAGTCCTCGCTCACGACGATCCGGTCGAGCCCGCCCAGCGGCCTGCGGGCCGGAAAACTGCGCCCCGGCGCCAGCACGGTCAGTTCGTCCGAAAAGGCCGCCAGTGCCCCGCGCCGGGGGGCCCATTCGTTGAAATCCCCCATCAGCACGCGCGCGCCCGTGCCCGCCGCCCCGCAGGCCACGCGCACCTGCTGGCGACGGCGCAGCCCCGAAAGATCGAGGTGCATGCCGATGACCCGCACGCGCTGTCCCTCCCACGCCAGATCGACGGCCACCGCACCGCGCGGTTCGAGCGTGGGCAGGGCCACCGCTTCGCAGCCGGTGACCGCGATCTCGCGCCGCACGAGGATCACGTTGCCATGCCAGCCCAGGCTGCCCGGGCGGCGGGCGCGGTCGATCACGCCGGGGGCCACGGCCCGCCACGGGCTTGCCTCGCGCAGGAGATGGTGCGGGATCACGGCCTCGCGCGTGCCGAAGCGGCGGTCGGCCTCCTGAAGGGCGATCACGTCGGCGTCCAGCTCGCGCAGGACCGCCAGAATGCGCTCGGGATCGCAGATACGGTCGGCGCCCACGCCCTTGTGGATGTTGTAGCTGGCAAAGACCAGGCCGCGCGGGGTCGCCGGCCCGTGGCCGGATTTGTGACCCGACACCGGGCCGGGCTTGGGGCCGCCGGGCATCGTTCCGTCGTCCGGTGTCAGAGGAAATCGTTCAGCGTGGCGACGAAGCGGTCGAACTGGTCGTGGTGGAGCCAGTGGCCGGCATTCTCGAACTCGATCGCCTCGGCGTTGCGGAAATGCTTCATCCGCCCGTCGCGCACCGGGTTCCCGGCCCACGAATCCGCGCCGTTGAGCAGCAGCGTCGGGCAGGTGATCGCCTCCCACAGTTCCTGCTTGCGCTCCTGCGAGATGTCGTAGGGGTGCTCGATATGGAGGTGGGGGTCGAACTTCCAGGTGAAGGTGCCATCCTCGTTGCGGTTGATCCCGTGGATGGTCAGGTGGCGGGCCTGGGTGTCGGTGATGTAGGGGTTCTGGGCCTTCATGCGCGCGATGGCATCGTTGATCGTGGCATAGCGGCGCGGCAGGCGCCCGGCGGCCTTGCGCTTTTCGGCGATGTAGTCGCGAATGCGGCGGGCAAAGGGCACCGTGCGCATGCGCGCTTCCCAGTCCGGGGTGGGGAAGATGCCCTCGATCGCCACGAGCCTGCGCACGTCCTCGGGGAACAGCCCGGCATAGCGCAGCGCCAGCGCCGCCCCCATCGAGTGGGCCACGATCGTGACCGGGGCCAGGTCGAGCTGGTGGATCAGCTGGGCCACGTCATAGACCATGTCCATGACGCGGTAATTGCCATCGGAAACCCATTCGCTGTCGCCATGGCCGCGATGGTCGAGCGCGATCACGTGCCAGTCCTCGCGCAGGGCCTCCGCCGTCCAGTCCCAGCTGCGGCAATGGTCGCGCCCGCCATGGATGAGCAGGAGCGGTGGCTTTCCGGCATTGCCCCAGTCCACATAGTGCAGCCGCAGGCGCTGCGAGGTGAATGTGTTCGAGGTTGGCCCCAGCAAACTCATTGTCCTACCCTATCCCCTCTTGTTTCTGGCCCCTTTTGTTTTTGGCCGGTCTGTTTTTCGTTTGCTCCCCGCCGGTCTCCTAGCGCTCCTTGGTGGCGCCGAAGGTCAGGTCGGGGTTGCGTTCCTGCTGATAGCTAACATCCCAGGCCGAACGCGCCATGAATACCGGATCGCCATCGCGGTCCCTGGCGAGATTCGACATGTTGAATTCGGCAAAGCCCTTGAGCGCCTCAGGCGCGCCCTTGACCCAGCGCGCGGTGTCGAACGGCGAGGGTTCGAGAACGGCCTCGACCTTGTATTCAGCCTCAAGGCGGCTGATCAGCACGTCGAGCTGGAGCTGGCCGACCACGCCCACGATCCACTGCGCGCCGATTTCCGGGTAGAACACCTGGATCACGCCCTCTTCCGACAGGTCGTCGAGCGCCTTGCGCAATTGCTTGGTCTTGGTCGGGTCCTTGAGGACCACGCGGCGCAGGATTTCCGGCGCGAAGTTGGGCAGGCCGGTGAAGCGCACGTCGTTGCGCTCGGACAGGGTATCGCCCACGCGCAAGGTGCCGTGGTTGGGAATGCCGATGATGTCGCCCGCCTCGGCGCTGTCGGCGATTTCGCGGTCCTGCGCGAAGAACAGGATCGGCGAGTGGACGGCAATCGGCTTGCCCAGCCCCGAAGGGATCAGCTTCATGCCGCGCTTGAACGTGCCCGAGACCATGCGCATGAACGCGATGCGGTCGCGGTGCTGCGGGTCCATGTTGGCCTGGACCTTGAACACGAAGCCGGTCACGTCAGGGCGGCTCGGGTCGATGATGCCCTGGTCGCTGGCCTGCGGGCGCGGCGGCGGGGCATAGCGGTCGATCGCCGCGATCAGCTCGGAAATCCCGAAGTTCTTGAGCGCCGATCCGAAATAGACCGGGGTCAGGTCGCCATGGCGATAGGCTTCGAGGTCGAACGCGGGATAGCCTTCGCGGCCCAGTTCGATTTCTTCGAGGAACTCGTCGGGAATGGCGCCTGCTGCCGGGTCGCGCTTGCCCAGAAACTCGCGGCTGTCGCCTTCGGGGCGGGCGATGGTCTCGCTCGCGAAGTCGTAGACCCCCTGGAACACGCCGCCCATGCCGACCGGCCAGCTCATCGGCGAGACATCGAGCGCGAGTGCATCGGCCACTTCATCGAGCGTTTCGAACACGGCGCGGCCTTCGCGGTCGACCTTGTTGACGAAGGTGATGATCGGCACCGAGCGCATGCGGCACACTTCGAAGAGCTTGCGCGTCTGCGGCTCGATGCCCTTGGCCGCGTCGATCACCATGATCGCGGAATCGACGGCGGTCAGCGTGCGGTAGGTGTCTTCGGAAAAGTCCTCGTGGCCCGGCGTGTCGAGCAGGTTGAAGACGGTGCCGTCCTTCTGGAAGGTCATCACCGACGAGGTGACCGAGATCCCGCGCTGCTGTTCGATTTTCATCCAGTCCGAGCGGGCGCGGCGGGCAGCGCCACGCGCCTTGACCTCGCCGGCCAGATGGATTGCCCCGCCTTGTAGCAGGAGCTTTTCGGTCAGCGTGGTCTTGCCCGCGTCGGGGTGGGAAATGATGGCAAAGGTGCGGCGATTGGACATGGCAAGCGCCCCTAGCCGCCCCTGACCGTCACGTCCATGCGGAAGCTGCGGCTCTCACCGCCCGAAAGCAGGACGATACCGGGCTTTTCGCGGATGTCCCCGGCAAAACCGTCCGGGTCGGCATGGCCCGCCCAGGGCTCGATGCACAGGTAGTGCGCGCCGGGCACCTGCCACAGGCCGAGCATCGGGGTATCGGGAAAGGCCAGGTCGAGCGCGGGCCCGTCCTTGACGCCATACGTCAGCGCGCGGCTGGCCAGATCAGTCCAGATCACCGCGTCGTCCTCGAACAGGTTTTCGTGCAAGGGCAGCACCCGGCCTTTGACCGGGCTGGCAAAGCCTGCGTCGCGCATCAGCCCGGTGTCGCGGTGCAGGCGGCGGATCGGGCCGGGCTCTTCGCAGGCGAACGTCAGCGTGTGGGCGTGCCTGTCCGTCGCGCCGGGGAGGGGCCAGGCAAAGGCCGGGTGATAGCCGAAACTGAACGGCAGCGGTTCAAGACCCGGATTGCGCACCGTGGCCGTCATCCGCAAGGTCGGCCCGTCGAGCGCGAAGGCCATGTCGAGCACGAAGGCGAACGGATAGACCGCCCGTGTCTCCGGGCTGTCGGTCAGGCGGAAGCGGACATGATCGGGGCCCTGCTCGACCGTTTCGAACCGCGAGCGCCGCGCAAAACCGTGGCGGGGGAGGGCATGGGCCTGCTCTCCATCGCGCAAGGTGCCTTCGGCCAGCGCCCCGACGATGGGGAACAGCAGCGGGGCATGGCCGGTCCAGAAGGCCGGGTCGGCGTCGGTCATCCATTCGCGCCCATCGGCATCGGTGAGCGAGCACAGTTCGGCCCCCAGCGGCGCGATGCGGGCCGTGAGCCCTCCGGCAGAAATGGTGACGAGATCGGTCATGGCCCTGAAGGTATGACCACCCGCCGCCCTCTTCGCAAGTGCGGTATGGGAGCCCGACCCACAGGACTTTCGGGTCGGGCTCCGAGGGAAGGCCGGTGAGCCGTTTTCGCTTACCGTCCGTCGAGACGGCGCCCGAGGGTTTCGACGGCCTGCGGCTCGTAGCCGAGCGCGGCGTAGAAGGCTTTTGTCGCCAGATTGTCGTGGCGGACCATGAGCATCAGCTTGGGACAGGCGCGCGCGGCAAGCCAGGCTTCGGCCTCGTGCATCAGCGCGCGGCCCAGCCCCCGGCGCTGGAACGCCGGGGACACGCCCAGATAATAGACCCAGCCGCGATGGCCATCATAGCCGACCATGATGGTGCCCGCCGGTTCGCCGTCCACTTGCGCGAGGAACACGCAGGCGGCCGGATTGTCCATGGCCAGGGCATAGTCGCTGGCCGGGTCGTTCCACGGGCGGGTCAGCCCGGCGGCGTGCCAGAGGCCGATCACCGCCGCAGCGTCGTCCGGCCCGGCTTCGCGCAGCATGATCGGAGGCAGGATGGAGATGCTCATCTTGCCGGGCTATCGGGTTCAGTCGGCTTCGTCGAGGTTCTTCACCGCGCTGTCGGCCTGTCCCGCGACCCAGTAACCCGCAGCCTTGATCCAGCGCCGGTCGAGGCCGCGCCCGGTGATCAGCTGTTCGCGCAGCGCGCGCGCCACGCCCGCTTCGGCGGCGATCCACACGAACGTGTCCGGCGTGATGGGGACGGTGGCAAGGGCGTCGAGCAGGGGGGCAGGATCGCTGGCGCGGGCGGCGGGGCGGTGGACCCAGTGTGCGCTCTGGCCGGGGAAGGTCTGTTCATCGGCCGCACCGGGGACCGCGGCGATGACGGTTGCGCCGGTCCCTGCGGGCAGTTCCTCGATCCGCCGGCCGATGGCGGGCAGGGCGGTCTCGTCGCCGATCAGCAGCCAGTGGGCGATGGGCCCTTCGATCACCTGCGAGCCGCGCGGCCCTCCGATTTCGATGGGGTCGCCCACTTTGGCCGCGCGGGCCCAGTCGGATGCGGGGCCGCCTTCATGGTCGAAGAAGTCGATGGTGAGGGTCTGCGCGGCGGCGTCGTGGTGGCGCGGGGTATAGTCGCGCATGGCCATCTGGCCGCCGGCTTCGGGCACGAAGACCTTGATGTGATCGTCCGGGGCGCCGCTGTGGAAGCCTTCGAGGTCGGCCCCCTGCGCGACGATGCGGATCATGCCGGGGGTCAGCCGTTCGTGGCTGACGATGGCGAGCGTGCGGCGGCGCGTTTCGTGGCGCAGGCGGCGGATGGTCGGGGGATTGATCTGGTCGGGGATCTGGTCGGAAGCGGGAGAGGGCATGAGGGGGCGGTCCTTGGCTGGGAAAGTCCAAAGATATATCTTTGAGCGATCTTTTTCAAGGTGCCCGCAAGCCGCCCTTCACTCCGGGGAGACCGGGGCGGGCGATGGCGCCCCGGCGGGGCTGGTTCCTGCCGTTTCGGGATCGAGCGCGGTGATGAAGCGGTCGAGCCACCACATCACATCCTCGTTCACCACCCCGTCCATCAGCTTGCGCCAGCGCGCCTTGCGCTCCTCGACCGGCATGGTGAGCGCGAGGGCGAGGGCATCGGCGATCTCCTCGGGGCTGTAGGGATTGACCAGCACCGCCGCATCCATCTGCGCGGCGGCCCCGGCAAAGTTGGAAAGCACCAGCACGCCGGGGTCTTCCGGGTCCTGCGCGGCGACGAATTCCTTGGCGACCAGGTTCATCCCGTCGCGCAAGGGGGTGACGAGGCCGACTTTGGCGGCGCGATAGATGCCCGCCAGCACGTCGCGGGCATAGCCCTTGTTGACATAGCGCAGCGGCACCCAGTCGACCGTGGCGAATTCGCCGTTGATCCGGCCCGAGTGGGAATCGAGCTGGGCGCGGATTTCCTGATAGGTCTGGACATTCGCGCGGCTGGGCGGGGCGATCTGGAGCAGGAAGACCTTTTCCTGAAGGTCTTCGCGGGTGGCGAGCAGGCGCTCGTAGCCCATGAAGCGTTCCTGAAGACCCTTGGAATAGTCGAGCCGGTCGACCCCCACGATCATCGCGCGGTCATTGGCGCTCTCGTGCATCTGGCGGCACATGGCGAGCGCGGTGAGGCTTTGCGCGGTCTGCGCATAGGCGGCGCCATCGATCCCGATCGGGCAGGCCAGCGCGCGCAGGGTGCGGCCCTGCCAGCGCACGGTGCCATCCTCGTCGACTTCGGCATCCATGTGGGTGCGCGCATAGTCGAGGAAGTTGTCGAGCCAGTCCTGCGTGTGAAAGCCCACGACATCATAGGCGAAGAGTTGCTCGACGAGTTCCTGATGATTGGGCAGCGAGACCAGCAGGCCCATCGGTGGCCAGGGAATGTGGAGGAAGAAGCCCATACGGTTGGCCACGCCGCGCTCGCGCAGGCGCTGGCCGAGCGGGATCAGGTGATAGTCGTGGACCCAGACCAGATCGTCGTGGGTGATCAGCGGCAGCAGGGTTTCGGCAAAGCGGGTGTTGACCCGCTCGTAGCCATCGACGAATTCGCGTTCGAATTCGGCCAGGCTCACGCGGTAGTGGAACAGCGGCCAGAGCGTGCGATTGGCAAAGCCGTCGTAATATTCAAGGATGTCCTGCGGTTCGAGGTCGACCGTCGCGGTCGTCACCCCGGCTGATTTCTGGAAATTGATGAGGCCGGTGAAGCTTTCCGTCTCGCCGCCCGACCAGCCGAACCAGATGCCGTTGCTTTCGCGCAGGACTGCCGAGAGCGCCAGTGCCAGACCGCCCTGATTGCCGGTGGCTTCCTCGCTGGGGGGCTGGACACGGTTGGATACGACGATCAGGCGCTTCACCTTATGGCACTCCATGGCTTGCTGAGCAGGACGGCGCAGTTGATCAGGCCGACCAGCGAGTAGGTCTGGGGGTAATTGCCCCACAATTCCCCGGTAACCGGGTCGATGTCTTCGGACAGCAGCCCGGCGGCGGTGCGCCGTTCGAGCATTTCCTCCAGCAGGGCGCGGCCCTCGCTGGCGCGGCCCGTCGCGTGGAGGGCCTCGATCAGCCAGAACGTGCAGACGTTGAAGGCGGTCTCGGGCAGGCCGAAATCGTCCTCGCTGGCATAGCGCAGCATGTGGCTGCCCCGGCGCAGCCCCTCCTCGACCGCGCGCAAGGTGCCCTGGAAACGCGGATCGTCGGGCGGCAGGAAGCGCATGTCGAGCAACTGGATCAGGCTGGCGTCGAGGTCGTCGCCGCCGAACGTGGCCGAGAAACGCTGGGTTTCGGGCCGCCAAGCGGCTGCCTCGATGGTTTCGCGCACCTTGAGCGCGCGCGCCTGCCAGAATTCGGCGCGTTTGGGCAGGCCCAGCACCGTGGCGATATTGGCCAGCCGGTCGCAGGCCGCCCAGCACATCGCCGCCGAATAGGTATGGACATGGGCGCGCGTGCGCAGTTCCCAGAGCCCGGCGTCGGGCGTGTCGTGGACGAGGAACGCGCGCTCGCCCACGGCCTGAAGCGCCTCGAAATCGGCCACGTCGGCCATGCGGTAGAGCCGCCGGTCGAAGAAGGCCTGCGTGTTGCACAAGACGATCTGGCCATAGGCGTCGTGCTGGATCTGCTCGTAGGCCTGATTGCCCACGCGCACGGGCCCCATGCCGCGATAGCCGGCGAGCGCGGGGGCATGGCCCTCGGTCAGCACGGCCTCGCCACCCAGCCCGTAGAGCGGCTGGATATGGCCGCCGCGCGCGCCATCGACGATGTTGCGCAAGTAGCCCAGATAGCCTTCGAGCACGTCGAGCGCGCCCAGCCGGTTGAGCGCTTGAATCGTGTAATAGGCGTCGCGAATCCAGCAGTAGCGATAGTCCCAGTTGCGCTGCGACCCGGCATGTTCGGGGATCGAGGTGGTCAGCGCCGCGACAATCGCGCCGGTTTCCTCGAACTGGCAGAGCTTGAGGGTGATCGCCGCGCGGATGACCGCGTCCTGCCATTCGTGGGGCGTGGCCAGACCGCGCACCCAGTGGCGCCATTCGGCAATCGTGCGCGAGAGCATTTCCTCCAGCCCGTGGCCAAGGTCGGTGGAAAAGCTCTCGTCGGGGCCGAGGAAGAAATAGAGCGTGCGCTCGATGCGGAACGGATGTTCGCTCTCCACCCAGCCGACCGGGGCATTGGTGGTCAGCCGCAGGGTCAGGTCGCTCAGCAGATAGCGGATATGGTGCGAGCCGCTGGTGGTGACCGGCTTGTTCGCCCCCCAGTTGGCCGCCGGGCGCAGGGCCACGCGGATGCGCGGGCTGCCCGCCAGCCGCCGCACGATGCGCGCAAAGGCGACCGGGCGATACATGCGCCCGTGGTTCATGCCGCGCGGGCAGAAATCGACGACCTCGATCACCCCGCCATGGGCATCGGTGTGGCGGGTGACGAGGATCGGGGTGTTGCGGATGTACTGCTGGGTGATCCCGACGCTGTCTTCAAGGCCGATGGCCCAGAAGCCATGGGCCTGTGGATCGGCGGGGGACTTGTCGGCGAGCAGGGCGCAGAAGGCCGGATCGCCATCGAGCCGGGGAACACAGCCCCAGACCAGACTGCCCGAGCGGTCGATCAGCCCGGCCACCTGACAATTGCCGATGGGCCAAAGGTCGAGCGAGGGCTGATTCAAGGAGGCCTGTTCGGCCGGGCCCGGATCGTTGGCAACCCCGCTCATGCCGCCGCCTTTCGTAGCCACTCGCGCACGGCGGCAGGCGAGGGAAGGGTGTAGATCGCGGCGGTTTCGGCCCCGGCGAGCGCGCGGGCGCCGACCAGAACGCCGCGCCCGCCCAGATCGCGCGCGGCGACAAAGCCGGCCTCGTCGGTCAGGTCGTCGCCGAAGAACAGCGGGGTCGTGCCGCCCATGCCGCGCCGGGCCATCAGGCGGCGCACGGCCTGCCCCTTGTCGCCCCCTGCCAGCCGCAGTTCGGCGACATCGCTGCCATGCTGGACGACGAGGCCATGGATCGTGGCCAGTTGCGCGGCGAGCGCCTGAGCCTGACTGCGCGCCTGGTCCCGCGCCTGATTGCGGGCTGGATGGGCGCTCTCGGGCGCGACCATGCGCCAGTGCAGGGCGACGCCATAGGTCTTTTCCTCGACCAGCATGCCGGGAAACTGGCGCGCGAGCACCGAAAAGTGCTGGGCCACCTCGTCGAGCGAGGCCGGGCGTTCCGGGCGGGCCCAGATCCCGTTCCAGCGATATTCGAGGCCATGGCTGCCGGTGACCGGGATGGCCTGGGCGATGGGGCCGAGGATCGTGTCGATCTGATCGAGCGAGCGTCCGCTCACCACGGCCAGCCGCCCGTCGAGTTTCACCGCCAGATTGGCCAGAAGGGCGCGCAAGTCGCCATCGGCAACCACGTCTTCGGGCCGGTCGGTCAGGTCCAGCAAGGTGCCATCGATGTCGAGAAACATCGTGGTCTGCGCAAGCAGGCCGGAACGGGGGGCGGGCAGGAGGGCGGGCTTGGCGGCGAGCAACGGGATAGGGCGCTCCTTGGCTTAGAGCGTTTTCAAGCCGGGTGGAAACACCCGGCGGCTCCGAAAACGCGGTAAAACAAAACCTGAAGCGATTGATCCGATGCACTCGAATCAACGGCTCCAAGGCATGGTGACGCGCCCTGTTAATGTTTCAATTTGTAAATGGTTCCCGCCGGTTGGGGCCTGCGGCCAGCCCCACAGGATCGGCCCCCAAGGATCAGGCCCGCAGGATCAGGCTTTCAGGCGGGCAAGGGCCTCCTCGCGGGCGATCAGGGGGAGCAGGGCCTTCATGTCAGGGCCGTGGTCCATGGCGGTCAGGGCCTGCCGCAAGGGCAGGAACAGGGCCTTGCCCTTGCGGCCCGTGGCTTCCTTGAGGGCGCCGGTCAGCGCGGGCCAGGGATCGTTCCAGTCGAGCGTTTCGGCCACCTGTGCGGCCGCATCGAGGAACGCGCGGGTTTCCGCGTCGAAGGCGGGGGGCGTGACCGGGCCACGGATCACCTGCCACCAGTCCGCCGCCTCGCCGATATGGGCAAGGTTGGGGCGGATGGCCTCCCATGCGGCCTCGCCCATGCCATGGGGCAAAAGATGCGCGACGCGGGCATAGGGCAGGCGGTGGACCACGGCGGCATTGACGCGGGCGAGTTCGGCCTCGTCGAAGCGGGCGGGCGCGCGGCCAAAGTGCGCGAGGTCGAAGCTGGCGGCAAGCTGCGCCGCGCCGAGCGCCGGATCGACCGGATCGGACGTGCCCAGTCGGGCGAGCAGGGCGACGAGGGCTTCGGGTTCGATCCCCGCCTCGCGCAAGTCGGCCACGCCCAGCGAACCGAGGCGCTTGGACAGCTTGCCCTCGGTTCCGGTCAGCAGGGCTTCGTGGGCAAAGCGCGGGGGGCTGGCGCCCAGCGCCTCGAACATCTGGACTTGCGTGGCGGTGTTGGAAACGTGGTCCTCGCCGCGCAGCACGTCGGTGATCCCCATGGCCACGTCGTCGATGGCGCTGGGCAGCATGTAGAGCCACGAGCCATCGGCGCGGCGCACGACCGGGTCGGACATCTGGCGCGGGTCGAACTGCTGGGGCCCGCGAATGCCGTCGTCCCAGCTGATCGGGGTTTCGTGGTCGAGCTTGAAGCGCCAGTGGGGGCGATCGCCGGCTGCCGCGCGGGCTTCGTGGTCGGCGGCGGTCAGCGACAGCGCGGCGCGGTCGTAGATCGGGGGCAACCCGCGCCCGAGCAGGATCTTGCGCTTGAGGTCGAGTTCCTGCGCGGTTTCATAGCAGCGATAGAGCCGCCCGTCGGCAATCAGCCGCTCGAAGGCCTCTTCATAGATGGCAAAGCGCGCGGACTGGCGTTCCTCGCCCTCGGGGTGAAGGCCCAGCCACGCGAGGTCGGCACGGATCGCCTCGACATGTTCCTCGCGGCTGCGCTGGGCGTCGGTGTCGTCGATGCGCAGGAGGAAGCGCCCGCCGTGCTTTTGCGCCAGCAGCCAGTTGTGCAGGGCCGTGCGGATATTGCCGACATGAAGCTTGCCGGTGGGCGAGGGCGCGAAGCGGGTAACCACGGTCATGCGCGGCGCTATAGCGCGATTGGCGGGCGAGACCACCGGGGAAAAGACGGATTCAGAAGCCGGTTGGCACGACCAGATCGGGGCCGATGGCGCTGGTCTGCGTGCAGCCGCACTGGGCCATGGCCAGTTCGAATTCGGTGCGCAGGATATGCAGCATGTGGGCGACCCCGGCCATGCCGCCCACGGCAAGGGCGTGGAGTTGCGGCGCGCCCACCAGCACGGCTTGCGCGCCCAGCGCCATGGCCTTGAGCGCATCGGCGCCGCTGCGCACGCCGCTGTCGAACAGCAGCGGGAAATCGGGGCCCAGCGCGGCGCGGATCGCGGGCAGCATGGCGAGCGCGGGCACCACGCCATCGAGCACGCGGCCCGCATGGTTCGAGACGATCACCCCGTCGGCCCCGCACTCGCGCGCGCGGATCACATCGGCGGGGTGGAGCAGCCCCTTGACGACCATGGGCAGCGCGGTTTCGCGGCGCAGCCAGGCCAGTGTCTCCCATGTCGGGGCGGTCTGGGCCAGCGGACTGCCGAACACGACCTGACCGTTCAGCGTGCCGGTGCGGTGCTGCTGGGGAGCGAAACCGGCCAGATTGGCTGCGCCAACGCCGGGCGGCAGGGCAAAATCGGCGCGCTTGACGGCGGCATCGACGGTAACGACGAGAACCGCGAACCCGGCCTCTTCGGCGCGGCGGACGAGGGCGAGGCTCTGCGCCGGATCGGGCTGGGTATAGAGTTGGAACCAGCCGGGCGGCGGGGCGGCATGGCCCAGTTCCCGCGCGGCATCGCGGGTGGCGCGGGCGATGTCTTCGAGGGGGACGCTCGACAGCGTGCTGACGACCATCGTGGTGTCGAGCGCGGCGGCGCCTTGCGCGCTGGCGATCTCGCCCGCCTCGTGGACGAGGCGGTGATAGGCGACCGGGGCCAGCAGGATCGGCGCGGCATGGCGCTGGCCGAAGAGGGTGGTGGCGGTGCTTCCTTGCGTCAGGTCGGCCAGCGGGCGGGGGAGCAGGCCCCGGCTGGCAAAGGCGGCGCGGTTGGCCGGGGTATTGCCTTGCGCGATATGGGCCCATGTCGCCGGGGCAATGCGCGCGGCGGCGTGGCGTTCATAGTCGGCAAGGGTGTGGATGTCGGCCGGGATCGGCGCGGCGCTCATGTCACCGACCAGCGGCGCAGCAGGTTGTGATAGACGCCGGTGAGCGCGGCGACCGAGGGATGATCGGGCTGTTCGCCAGCCAGCGTCTGGATCGCCTGATCCATCTCGAACAGGCTGCGGCGGTCGGCCTCGGAAGGAACGAGGCTCTGCGTCCAGAAGAACGCGGCGAGGCGCGTGCCACGGGTGACCGGGGTCACATGGTGGTGGCTGGTCCCCGGATAGAGCACCATGTCGCCCGCCGCGAGCTTGATGCGGTGCGCGCCATAGCTGTCCTCCACCACAAGCTCTCCGCCTTCGTAGCTGTCCGGCTCGGACAGGAAGACCGTGCTCGACAGGTCGGTGCGGACATAGGTGTCGGTGCCGGGCATGCGGAACAGCGCGTTGTCGATATGGCTGCCATAAGTCCCCCCGCCCTCATAGCGGTTGAAGCGCGGAGGCAGCACGCGCAAGGGCAGGGCGGCGGCGATGAACAGCGGGGTCTGGCCCAGACGTTCGAGAATGCGCTGGCCCAGCGCCACCGCCAGCGGGCTTTCGACCGGCAATTGCAGGTTGGCCTTGGTCCGCACCGCGAGGTGCCCGGCGGTCACCCGGCCATCTTCCCACTCGGCAGCTTCGAGGGCCTCGCGCATCTGCGCCACGTCGGCGGGCGACAGGACGCCCGGAATGTGCAGCATCATCGGTGCGGATCAGCCCTGAAGGACGAAGGGAATCGAGACGAGGCCCTGAACCATCATGGCCGCGCCGTTCTGGCGGGTCACGCTCCAGCGCCAGTGCCGGACCGCGCCCAGCGCAGCCCGGTCGAGGCGGTCGAACCCGCTCGAGCGCGACACGTCGATCTGGGCGACACGCCCGTCGAGGCCGACCGTGACCTTGAGGACGACAGTGCCCTGTTCGCGCGCGCGGCGCGAATCGATCGGATAGCGCGGCGGGGTCGCTTCGAGGAGGTTGGACGCAAGATCCCGGCCCGTGGCCATCGCGGGGGCTGCCGGAGCGGCGGGCGCGGCAGGAGCCGCCGGCGCGG
>DQVI01000027.1 GCA_015661825.1 Novosphingobium capsulatum | reverse complement strand
GGCGGCAGGGCCACCGGTGCGGGCGGCGCAGGCGGCTGCGGCGTCTGCACGGTCTGAATGGCCGGTGCGGGCACGTTCAGACTGATCGGCGGCGGCGGCGCGACGATCTGCTGCGGCGGCGGCGGATGATCAGGCTGCTTCGGGGGCGGCGGCGGCGGCTCCTTCGGCTTTTCCTCCTCGATCTTGACCGCGGTGGTCACGTCCTTGATCTTCTTGAACGCCGAGTAAGCAAGGCCGGTGACCAGCGCATACCCCACGGCGACATGAAGAAGAGCAACGATGATGAGCGCGGTGATCTTGTTACCGCTCATCTGTTGGTCAGCGTATGCCATTCAGCTCCAATACTCCTGAACGTCCTGACCAGACCCGATGCACCGCCTCGCGGCAACGCCCCTCGCGCCCAGAAAGGACCGACGCCCGGAATCACCGTTCCGGCCGACGAGACAATCCAGCGATTTAATTCCACCCTGCCGAACAACCCGGACCGCCGACATCGAGCGCAGAGGGCCCGGCGGCGGCAATGGTTCAGGCTTGTTTTTTGTTTGCCCGAACGACCCGGAGCTTTAACGCCGAACCAGTAGGGGCGCAAATGCTTTATCGGTTAAGCCATGATTCAGCCACGCATCCCGCATTCGCAAGGAAATCTTGGTTATTTTGCGGCGCAGCGCCGCCCGGAAGGAGGAATATGTCCCAATCCGCCCATCCCATGCGAAAATTTTTCGCTCCCGCGCTGCTGCTGGGCAGTCTTTCAACGTCCGTTCAGGCACAGCCTGTCGCGTCGGCGATTCGTGAGGCTCCTAGTATAAGCATGACTTATGCTGACCTTGTCGATTTGGCCCTGCCGGCCAAGCTCGTCGTCAAGGCTCAGATCACAGCCCAGTCGACGATCAAGCCGGGCCTGGCCACCGATGTCGCCCCCGGCAAGGTGCGTCTGTACTTCGAGGCGCAGACCACAGCCCTGCTTATCGGACCCGATACCGGTTCGGTGCTGCGCTTCCTGGCCGATGTCCCGCTCGACGCGCGCGGCAAGGTGCCCCGTCTGCGCAAGCTGCCGGTCATCCTGATGGCGGCTCCCGTGGCCGGGCGGCCCGGCGAACTCAAGCTGGTGACGCCCGATGCGATGCTGCCCTGGAGCCCCGAACTGGAGGACCGGCTGCGCCCGATCCTGACCGAACTGGTAAACCCCAACGTGCCTCCGCCCGTCACCGGCGTGCGCGAGGCGATGCATGTGCCGGGCAATCTGGCCGGAGAGGGCGAGACGCAAGTGTTCCTCTCCACCCCCGAGGGCCAGCCTGCCTCGCTCTCGATCGTGCGCCGCCCCGGCCTGCCCGCGACCTGGGGGGTCAGCTATTCCGAGATCGTCGACCAGTCCGCGCGCCCGCCCCGTCCCGAGACGATCGGCTGGTATCGCCTCGCCTGTGCCCTGCCCGCCACGCTGCCCGCGCGCAGCGTGATCAGCGGCACGGCCGAAGACCGCCGGATCGCTGCCGAGGATTATGCCCAGGTCATCCGCGAACTGGGCCCCTGCACCCGCACGCGCCTTCCCGCCGCCTCGGGCGCCGTTCCGGCCTCCACCACCACACCAGCCCCTGCGTCTTGACGCTGGCGTTTGGCCCGCGCCTGCCCTAGGGCGCGGGCCTGTTTGAAGAGAATGGGACATCCATGAGCGAACCCCTGCGCATCGCCCTGGCCGGGCTTGGCACCGTTGGTGGCGGCGTGATCCGGCTGATCGAAACCAATGCCGATCTCATTGCCCGCCGCGCCGGGCGGCGGATCGAGATCGTCGCGGTGGCCGCGCGTGATCGCAGCAAGGATCGCGGCGTCGATCTCTCGCGCTATGCGTGGGAAGACGACATGACTGCGATGGCCGCGCGCGAGGATGTCGACGTGGTGGTCGAACTGGTCGGCGGCTCGGATGGCCCGGCGCTCACGCTGGCGCGCAACACGCTCGCGACGGGCAAGGACCTGGTGACCGCCAACAAGGCGATGATCGCCAACCATGGCCTGGAACTGGCCGAACTGGCCGAGAAGGCCGATGCCGCGCTCAAGTTCGAAGCCGCGGTGGCGGGTGGCATCCCGGTGATCAAGGGCCTCAAGGAAGGCGTCGCGGCCAACGAGATCAACCGCGTCTACGGAATCCTCAACGGCACCTGCAACTACATCCTCTCCACCATGGAAGACACCGGCCGCGACTTTGGCGACGTGCTCGCCGAAGCGCAGGCCAAGGGCTATGCCGAAGCCGACCCGACCTTCGACATCGACGGCATCGACGCAGCCCACAAGCTGGCGATCCTGTCGAGCGTGGCTTTCGGCACCAAGATCGACTTCAAGGGCGTCGCAGCCACCGGCATCCGCCGGATCGTCGCCGCCGACATCGCCCAGGCCGACGTGCTGGGCTATTATATCCGCCTGATCGGCATGGCCGACACCGAAGTGGATGCCGATGGCAACCGTCGCCTGTTCCAGCGCGTGCAGCCCCACCTCGTTCACCGCGACCATCCGCTCGCCCATGTCGATGGCGCGACCAATGCCGTCGTCGCCGAAGGCAATTTCGTGGGCCGCCTGCTGTTCCAGGGCCCCGGCGCCGGGGATGGGCCGACCGCCAGCGCGGTCGTAGCCGACATCATCGACATCGCGCGCGGCGACATCGGCGCGCCTTTCTCGATCCCCGTGGCCGAACTGGCCGAAGCCCCCCCGGCAGCAACCGGCCACCGCATCGGCAGCGCCTACTTGCGCTTCACCGTCGCCGACCGCCCCGGCGCGCTCGCCGAGATCACCGCCGCCATGCGCGATGCGGGCGTCTCGATCGAGAGCCTGATCCAGAAGGGCACGCCCGGCGCCGCAGCGGGCGACGCGGACAATGTCCTCGTCCACATGGTCACCCACGATGGCCCGGAAAGCGCGATCACCCAGGCGCTGGCCCTGCTCGACGGGTCGCCTTGCCTGGTCCAGCCGCCGGTGGTCCTGCCGATCCTCGACGAATAAGGCTGCGCGCGCATGCGCAAACGGAAAGGCCCCGCATGGACGACCATGCGGGGCCTTTCTTCTGTCTCTTGCGCCTCTTTCGCCGCTGCGCGGGCGGCCTCAGGGGGCGCGGATCTCGCCCTTGGCGATGCGGTCCGCGTCCGAACCGGCGGGCGGCGGGGGCATCGCGGCAATGTCGAAATAGTACATCGGCGCCGGGGCGCCGCCAAAGCCGTGGCACTTGCCGTTGCAGGGGCGCAGGCCCGAAACATCGGGCGCATGGATCTGCCCGTCGTCGGTCGAGACCGCCGCGCCCTGCTGGTCGTGGAGGGGCAGGCGCTCGGCCTCGCTCGCCTCCTTGCCCCCGCACACGATGATCGACCCGTCGGCGCGCCGTCCCGGGCGGCAGCGCGCCGCCTGAATCCCGGTGATCAGGCGCTGGGCCACATTGGAACCATCCGATCCATCAAGCGTGGGCAGGCCGGGACCAGCCACCCTGGCCGGCGCCGCATCGGCAGGAGGGCCTGCGTCAGCCTGCCGGGCCATGACCGGAGACCCGAGTAACAACGCGGCGATGGCGGCAACGAGCCGTAAGGGCACACTCGACAACAAGGCTTACTCCCGTCTAGGGCCTGCGCAATTGCCTGCGCAAACCTCCCGCCGAAGGAGACATCGTGACCACCTCCCCAGCCGCCCGTCCTGCCGCCCGATCCGCTGAAAAGCCGAATGCTTCCCAGGTTCTCGACCGGGTTCTCGTGCTTGAGATGGTGCGAGTCACCGAAGCGGCAGCCATCGGTGCCGCGCGCCTGATCGGGCGCGGCGACGAAAAGGCCGCCGATGCTGCTGCTGTAGAGGCCATGCGCGCGGCCTTCAACGAACTTTACATGGATGGCACCGTCGTCATCGGCGAGGGCGAGCGTGACGAGGCCCCGATGCTCTATATCGGCGAAAAAGTCGGCTCGGCGCCGGGCACCGGCCCCAGGATCGACATCGCGCTCGATCCGCTCGAAGGCACGACGATCACCGCCAAGGCCGGGCCCGATGCCCTTGCCGTTCTGGCCGTGGCCGAAGAAGGCGGGCTGCTCAACGCGCCCGACGTCTACATGGAAAAGCTCGCGGTCGGCCCCGGCTATCCCGAAGGCGTGATCGATCTCGACCGCACGGTGGCCGAGAATGTGCAGGCCGTGGCGCAGGCCAAGGGCGTCGAACCTTCCGACATCGTGGTCTGCGTACTCGACCGCGCCCGCCACGAAGGCATCATCGCCCAGTTGCGCGCGCTGGGCTGCGGCGTGCGCCTGATCCCCGATGGCGACGTTGCCGGGGTCATCGCGGTGACCAACGAAGACACCGGGATCGACATGTACATGGGCACCGGCGGCGCCCCCGAAGGCGTGCTGGCGGCGGCCGCGCTGCGCTGCGTGGGAGGCCAGTTCAAGGGCCGCCTGCTGTTCCGCAACGAGGACGAGAAAGCCCGCGCCCGCAAGTGGGGCATCACCGATCTCAACAAGATCTACGACCTGGCCGATCTGGCCAAGGGCGACTGCATCTTCGCGGCGACCGGGGTGACCGATGGCTCGCTGCTCGACGGGGTGAAGTTCCGCAAGAACGGGATCATGACCACCGACAGCGTGGTGATGCGCGCCAGCTCGGGCACCGTGCGCTGGGTCAAGGGCGAACACCGCCGCCAGCGCTGAGCGTGCAACAGACAACGGGGTGAAGGGGGCCATGCCCCCTTCGATCTCCCTTAAACTTTAAGCCCGTGCTCCCATCGTCGAGCGGACCAGACGGGCCAGCAGCGGGAACAGGCCCGGATAGTTGGCCTTTTCATAGGTCGAGCCCATGCCCAGATGCGCGCGCAGCCGGCGGTGGCATTCGCCCAGCGAGTGATAGGGCATGCTGGGCAGGAGATGGTGCAGCGCGTGATAGCGCAGGCCCACCGGAGCCCAGATCCCGCCCCACACGCCCGGCGGCGGAACATTGACCGAATCGAGGTACTGGCCGGTCACCGTCATCTGGTCGCCCTCGTTCTCCCACAAGTGGGCCACGAGCGTGCGCACCTGGTTGAGCAGCGCAGCCAGCGCGATCACGCCGATGGCGATTTCGAGCGGCAGCCAGCCATGCGTGGCCGACCAGCCCAGCACCGTCCAGGCCCAGAGCGTCGCGCCCAGTTCCTGCCAGAACACCATGCGGGCAAAGGCCCCCTCGGGCTTGCGGCGGCGGAAGGACGGGTTGATCGAGAGCGAGGAAGCGCGTTCCCACACCAGCGTGCGCAGCGGCGGCACGATCACGCCCAGCGGCACCAGCACCGCCGAGCGCAGCAGCAGACCGACCGGCAGGAGCAGCGCGGTGAGCGTGAAGACCGGCAGCGACCACGGCTTCATCAGCGCGAGCGGCAGGTATTCGGGGTCTTCGACCGTGCCATAGCGGATGCGCGAATGGTGGAGCGAGTGGACGCCTTCATACATGAACGAGGGCATCAGCACCGGAATGCCGACCAGCAGATTCCACACGAAGCGGAAACCGGGCAGCGCATCGCGGTGGATATGCGTCAACTCGTGGATGAACAGCAGCGCGCGATAGAGCGCGAGCGCGGCAAAGACGCCGAGCGCCACCACGACCAGACCGCTGCCCCCTGAAATCGCCGTGCGGATCGCCAGCGCCAGCGCGCCATAGCCCAGCACCGCCGAGACGAGCATGTCGGGCCAGTAGATTTCGGGCCGCGCGCGCGTGATGTCGCGGGTGAGGTCGGCGGCAGCGCGCAGCATCGCCTTGTCTTCGGGCGTGCCGGCAAGGCCGGGCGGACGGGGCCGTCCGGCAGCTTCATGCGCGTCGTGCACGTCGGTGTGGTCGAGATGGTCGGTGGCAAGCATTGCAAAATGAATCCCAAGATACCCATGACATAGCAGACGGCAACGGGGCCGCCCACATGCGATAGCCGGTCCGCCTGGGTTCGTCCGGCTTGACAAGTCCCCGGCCTGCACCGCAGGCAGCCGGGACAGAGCGCGTGTAACTCCAAACAAAGGCGATATCGTGGCAGGCGAAGTAGTGATCACCCCCGTTGCAGGCAAGGCCGAACGTGCTGCCTTCGTCGACCTGGCCTACCGCCTCAACGCCGGCGATTCCAACTGGGTGCCGCCGCTGCGCATGGAAGCGGCCGAACTGATCACGCCGGGCAAGAACCCGTTTTTCGAACATGCCGATGTCCAGCTGTTCCTGGCCCGCCGCGCCGGGGCCGTGGTGGGGCGCATCTCGGCCCATATCGACCGCCTCGCCATTGCCATGGACCCTGTACAGGGCATGGGGCCGGGCACGGGCAACTGGGGCCTGCTCGAAGCCGAGGACGAAGCCGTCGCCCATGCGCTGATCGCGCGGGCCGAGGCCTGGCTGCGCGAAAAGGGCATGACCCGCGTGCTCGCGCCGCTCTCGATGTCGGTCTGGGAGGAGCCGGGCCAGCTGACCCTTGGCTTCGACCATCCGCCCACGGTGATGATGGGGCATCAGGCCGAGCGCTATCAGCACTATATCGAGGCCCTGCCCTATACCCCGGCCAAGCAGTTGCTGACGTATGAGCTGGACATCTCGAAGCAGTTCCCGCCGCTGATCCAGCGCATCGTGCAATCGGGCGAGAAGAACGCCAAGATCCGCGTGCGCAATGTCGACAAGAGCAAGTTCGACGCCGAGGCGGCGATCATCCTCGACATCCTCAACGATGCCTGGTCCGACAACTGGGGCTTCGTGCCCTTCACCCAGACCGAGATCGCCTACGCGGGCAAGAAGTTCAAGCCGATCGTGCGCGAGGACCTGATCCAGATCGCCGAGTACGAGGGGGAGCCGGTGGCTTTCATGATGACGCTGCCCGACCTCAACGAAGTGCTCCAGCCGATGGGCGGCAAGCTGCTCCCGTTCAACTGGTTCAAGCTGCTGCGCTGGCTCAACCGCCCGCACTGCCGCACCATGCGCGTGCCGCTGATGGGGGTGCGCAAGAAGCTCCAGTCCTCGCGCCTCGCCAGCCAGCTGGCCTTCATGATGATCGAATATATCCGCCGCAACTCGGTGGCCAACTATGGCGCCTCGCGCGGGGAGATCGGCTGGATCCTCGACGACAACCAGGGCATGATCGCCATTGCCGATGCGATCGAGAGCAAGGTCAACAAGCGCTACACGATCTACGAACGCACGCTCTGAAAGTCTGATGCGAAATGCGCCGAAGAGGCGAATTTCGGTTCGGCACCGGCCCGCAGCGGCCGGGTGCGGGGCGCGGGCACGGAACATTTTCCGTACAGCCCCGTTGATTTGGCAGGCCTCCAGGCTATCCTCGCAAAGACCTGATACTGCAAGGGCTTGGCCAACACGGCCGGCGAAGGAACGCGAGACCATGGACAAGAGCGCCCCGACCGACGCTTTCCCTCCCGCTTCCACCCCGTCATCCGGGCCTCACCGGCATGATCCGCAGGGGCATGCAGGATCGGATCAGGGAGGATCGGGCCAGAAAGGATCAGGCCCGCGCGGATTGGGGCAGGCGCTGATCGTCGAGGACGAACCGATCCTCGCGCTCGCCATGGCCGAGGCCCTGCGCGAGGCGGGCGCCGACACCGTGACCACCTGCCATTCGACCGCCACGGCGCGGGCCGCCATGCAGGCCCTGCGCCCCGCGATCCTCGTCCTCGATGTCCATCTGGCCGACCGCGACGATGGCTGGGCCCTGGCCGAACTGGCCATGGCCATGAGCCCCACGCCGCCGCTGATCGTGTTCTCGACCGGCACGCCCGAGAGCATCCCCCCGCGCATCGCCCGCCTCGGCCATGTTCTGGCCAAGCCCTTCCCGCCCGATGCGCTGGCCGATCTCGTGCGCCATCATGCCCGGCATCCGGGGCTGCTCAGCCGCCTGCGCAACGCCCTGCACCTCTGAAAACCGCACCCGAAGCGCTGTTGCCCACGAAAAAGGCCCCCGCCGGGGAGGCGGAGGCCTTCGGGATCGTATCACCAGCCGCTTGGACGGGAGGGGGGTCTCGGCGGTGACAAGGGCTAAACGACGTGCCCGTCCGGCAGTTCCCTGCCTTTGGAAAAAAACTGTCGGCCCTCTGGCAGGAACCGCAAGAGAGCGAACGGGCCCATCCGAATGGACCATTCCCGAGCCGATCCCCGCGCGGCGGATGGCCCGCCCCGCCTTCCTTGCGCTGGCACGGGAACCAAATCACGCTTAAAGAATTTGGACAGGCATCGCGTAGCCAGGAAGGGGTTTAAATGTCACTGGGCGCCAAAGTAGCTTCCAATCTGCCCTATCTTCGCCGCTATGCGCGTGCCCTGACCGGCAGCCAGCAGACCGGCGATGCCTTCGTGCGGGCCACGCTCGAAGCCGCACTGGCCGATGCCAGCCTGCGCAGCCAAATCGGCGAGGGCCGCGTCGCGCTCTACCGGGCGTTCAACAAGGTCTGGTCGAGCGCCTTCGTCGATACGGTTGTTCATTCCGGGGGCGATCAGTCCGGGGCAGAAGGCCTCGGCCTTCACGAGACCGCCGCGCAGGAACGCCTCGCACAAGTCACGCCCGCCAACCGTCAGGCGCTGCTGCTGGTGACGCTCGAAGATTTCTCGGTCGCCCAGGCCGCCGAGATTCTCGACACCACGCCCGCCGATGTCGAGGCGCTTGTGCAGGAGGCAGTCGAGGAGATCGACCGCGAATCGGCCACCACCGTCCTCATCATCGAGGACGAACCGCTGATCTCGATGCAGCTCGAAGACCTCGTGCGCTCGCTCGGCCATGACGTGTGCGGCATGGCCGCCACGCGGACCCAGGCGCGCGAGATCGCGATGAGCGAGACACCCGGCCTCGTGCTGGCCGACATCCAGCTCGCCGATGGTTCCTCGGGCCTCGACGCGGTGGACGACATCCTCAAGCTGGTCGACGTGCCGGTGATCTTCATCACCGCCTATCCCGAGCGCCTGCTCACCGGCGACCGCCCGGAGCCGACCTACCTGATCACCAAGCCCTTTCAGGAAGCCACCGTGCGCGCGGCGATCAGCCAGGCCCTGTTCTTCGGATCGAGCAGCCCGCTCGCCTGACCTTTTTCCGGTCCGGACCTTTCCAATCCCATCACTGGGCCGTCCCACGCGGCCCGGCGCAAAGGCCGCCCCCATCAACCGGGGCGGTCTTTGTGCATTCCGGTCCCTTCAGCCCTTGCGCCCCGCGCGAATGGCAAAGTTGCCCCGCTGGCGCACCGGAATCACGAGCGTGCAGCGCACGCCTTCGGGCTCGAAGCGCAAGTCGACCGGGTTGCGCAATTCATGCGCCACGATCTTCTCGATCAGATCGGTGCCAAAGCCCCGCTTGCGGCGGACCTCGGGGTCGATTGCCGGGCCTCCGCGCTCTTCCCAGCAGATGCGCGCGGTCGCGTTTCCGGCCAGTTCCCACCGCACCGAAACCCGCCCGCCGGGCACGCTGAGCGCGCCATACTTGGCCGCATTGGTCGCCAGTTCGTGAATGGCCAGCCCCAGCGACAGCGCGTCGTTGGGGGCCAGTTGCACATCGGGGCCCTCGATGTCGACATGGCGCTCGGTCCCTTGCGCATAAGGCGCCAGTTCGGTGCGGATCACCAGACCGACCGGGGTGGTCCCCCATTCCGACTGGGTAAGCAGGTCGTGCGTGGCCGAAAGCGCGCGGATACGCCCTTCAAGGCTTTCCACGAAGCTGTCGAGGTCGGTCGCCCGGCGGCGGGTGAGCGCAATGATCGAGAGCACATTGGCCAGCGTGTTCTTGACCCGGTGGTTCAGCTCGCGCGTGAGCGAATCGCGAATCGAGGATTGCTGCTCGAACCAGGCCAGCGCCAGCCGGTCCTCGGCCACCTGATGGCCAACCAGCCGGGCCAGCGCCATCAGCAGCGTCGCCACGAGCAGGCCGAACAGCAAGGTCATCATCGAGAGCATGCTCAGCACCAGGCTCGGCGCCGCCTCGACCACCAGCACCCAGTGCCGCCCGGCCAGTTCCACCCCGCGCCGGACAACCCGGCCCGAATGGATTTCAGGATGGGCGCTGGCCAGAAGCCGTCCGGGCGCTTCCTGGCTGTCGTAGAGGCGCACCGCCAGAGGTTCGCCGGAATCATCGGCTGGCAACGAGGCCCGCAGGAAACCAGCCGCCTCGAACGGCATGAAGACGAAGCCGCGCAGGACCCGCTTGCTCCCTTCGTGCGCGGAACCGAACACCGGCATGACCATGATGAACCCGGTCGGCCCGCCCCTGTGCCCGTCGCCGACCAGATGCAGCAGGCCCGAGGCCACCGGCCGGGCCAGCAGTTCGGCCCGGTCCATCGCCATCCGCCGCACCGGATCGCTCGCCATGTCGAAACCGATGAAGCGCCGGTTGCGGGCATCTTCGGGCGCCAGATACATGATCGGCACCGCATAGCCCCTGTCGCCGCGCGTCGCGCCGCCAGAAGGTGCCGCCCCGGCATGTCCGGGAACGCTGGCGATGGAATAGATCGTGAACTGCCGGGCGCCACCCTCGCGCATGACCCGCTCGACCATCGGGATATCGCCGGGCGCCACGCGCATGGCCCAGCCCATGCCCTTCACGCCCGCGCCGCTGTCCTCGATGCGGAGCTGGTCGACGAACGAGGCGAACAGCGCCGGCTCGACCGAAGAGCGTGTCGCAAAGAGCGCAGCCGCCGACCGCAGAAAGGCCGCGTTGCTGTTGGCCCGGCGTTCGAGCCCGGCGGTGATTTCCTGCGCGGCCTTGTCGATCTGGGCAATCTGGCGCTGGTGTTCGGCCCGTTCGATCGCAAAGACGCTGACCAACGTGACCGCCATGGTCAGCACGAAAATGCCGATCGGCAGCGCACGCGGAAACCGTTCGTACCACCGTGGGGCCAGATTCTTGTCTGAAAACGACTTCCCCACCGGACCTTGCATGCCTTTCTCGTCAGTCTTGCGCGCCGGGCCGGAGCCCTCTCGAAACAGTACCGGAGCATTCCCCGAAGAAAGGCCGCCAGAGCCCTTGCCGCCCCGAAGGAGCAATCATGCCTGCCCAAACGCTCCATGCAAGGTCGGGTGCCCGGAAATCTTGGAAATTTCCCGATTTTTCGAGATTCCCGCAGGTTAGCCCCAAAAAAAGCGCCCGAACCACCACCTGCCCGCCCCACCTGCCCCAACGTTCCCATTGTGATTTGGCGGGAACCGAAGGAGACTGGCACCGTTTCACCCGCGATCACCGCACGACAGGCGGGCGCAAGCAGTCCGTTGGCTGGCTCAGGTGCCCTGACACCGCCCCGGACGCTGCCTCGTCGTGCATGCCAACCAGCGCCTCCGGCACATCCTGCCGAAGGGCCATCATTCCCGCGACGACCCAAGGGGGGAGGCGTAGCCGAAAGCGAATGTCGAAAGATGCACCTATGAAGACCCCTGCCCCCCGGCGCCGCAACGGCGAGCGGGGCAAGTCGCCCGAGTGGGCCGACGGCCTGCGCCGCCTCTACGATTCTGTCGTGGAAGAACCCCTGCCCGACAGCTTCGCCAAGCTGCTCGACCAGCTGGATGATGATGCGCATGGGTAATGCAGCAGCCCCGACGCCCACCGACAGCGCGCCGCAGGGCGCGTCCCCCTCCGGCACAGACCCATCCGCCCCCCCGGCCCGCGAACCCCGCAGCGCGCACGATGCCATCGCCTTCAAGCGCGAGCTGACCGGCGTGATCCCGCACTTGCGCGCCTTTGCCCGCGGTCTGTGCGGTCGCCCCGACCTGGCCGACGACCTCGTGCAGGAAACCCTGCTCAAGGCCTGGGCCGCGCAGGAACGGTTCGAACCGGGCACCTCGATGCGCGCATGGACATTCGTGATCCTGCGCAACGCCTACCTCACCGACATGCGCCGCAACCGCTTCCGCGCCGACTACGACGAGACCGTGGCCGAACGCGTGCTGGTCGCCCCGGCCGGACAGGAAGGCCCGCTGCACCTCTCGGACATGCACCGAGCCCTGCTCACCCTCCCCCCCGAACGGCGCGAGGCGCTGCTGCTGGTGGGCGCAGGCGGCTTTTCCTACGAGGAAGCCGCGCAGATCTGCCAGTGTGCGGTGGGCACGATCAAGAGCCGCGTGGGCCGCGCCCGTGCCACGCTGACCCAGATGATCGATACCGGCCAGATTCCCCGGCGCAGCACCGACGATTCGGTGGCCCATGATGCCATCATGGACGAACTCGACGCCACCGTGCAGCTGGAACGCTGAAAACCTCCGCCGCCAATCGCTTGGGCGCGCCTGTGCAATGCGGCATCAGTCCCGCCGCAAAACACAGGCATACCGCCGCTGTGCCCCTGCCCGCCTCTTGATTGCGCCCCCTGGCACGCGCAAGACGGAACAAGGCGAATCACCGCCTTTGCAGGCCTCCGCCCGTGTCGAGAAACGCCCCCGATCCCGCTCCGGCCCTGCCCGAAATCAACGACCCTTGCGTGCAGACCCAGCAGGCGCGCCTGCAATCGGCCATCGTGCTGATCCTCGGGCTGGGGCTTTTGTGCGCGCTGCCCTTCGTGCTCTCGATCGGCTCGGTGGTGTTCCTGCCCCCGGTCACAGCGGTGGTGCTCACGATCATCCTCGCCCCGGCGGCTGATCGCATGGTGCGGCTGGGCATGCCCAACATGCTCGCCTCGTTCCTCGCGCTGCTGCTGATGGTGGCGGTCGTCGTCGTGGCGCTCACACTGATCCTCCAGCCGGCCTATGTCATGGTCGACCAGGTGCCCGCGATGGTTCGCCGGGTGGCCTTGCGCTTTGCCGAGCTGCGCAACAACCTGGCCTGGATGAACGAGGTGAACCGCCAGATCGCCCGCGTCACCGGCACCCCGACCACGCGCGAGGTGGTGGTGGCCACGCCTTCGGTGATCGAGCAGGTCGCCTTTGCCACGCCCAGCGTCCTGCTCGAAGTGCTGCTCACCTTCCTGCTGACGTTCTTCATGATCGAATCGCGCATCCGCACCAAGCGGCGCCTGCTGTTCGACCGCCAGAGCTTTGGCGCCTCGGTGCGGATCGCGCGGGTCATCCGCGCCGTGCAGGACCGCGTGGCCTCCTACATCCTCACTGTCGCCCAGATCAATCTGGGGGTCGGGCTGATCGTGGCGGGCGGGGCCTGGGCCTTCGGCTTTGCCGCGCCGATCATGTGGGGCGGGCTGGCCTTCGCGCTCAACTTCCTGCCCTATCTCGGCCCGCTCACGATGGCCGGGCTGATCGCGCTGGTGGGGGTCGGCACGTCGAGCACGGTGGCCGTGGGCGTGCTGCCCGCGCTGGCCTTCCTCGCGCTCCACGCGACCGAGGCCAATTTCGTCACCCCTTCGATTCTGGGCGCGCGACTCACGCTCAACCCGGTCTCGATCCTCATCTCGATCAGCTATTTCACGTGGATCTGGGGCACGCTGGGCGCGCTGCTCTCGGTGCCGATCCTGCTCACGCTGACCGCGCTGGTCGACCACCTCGGGCGGCCCAACCTCGTGGGCTTCCTGTTTGGCGAACCGCTGTTCCAGCCCGGCCAGATCGCGCAGGACGACCTGCTCGATCCCGAAGACCCCGGCGCCAGCCCGCCCCCGCCCCCCGACACTCCGCCCGCCGACAACGACACGGCCCCCGAAGCGGTCATCCAGCCGATCCGGGCCTGACCGATCAGCGCCTGAACGCGCGCCGGCCACAAAAAAGGCAGGCGCCCTTGCCAGGTCGCCTGCCTTTTTTGGGATGATCCGGGCCCGCAAGCCGGGCCCGGAAAACCGGATCAGGCCGGGTAGGCCCAGACCGAACCGCGACCGAAGTTCTCGGCAGCGAAAGCCCAGTTCAGGTGCTTTTCGATCACGCCCTTCAGGTAGTCGGGGCGCAGGTTCTTGTAATCGACGTAGTAGGCGTGTTCCCACAGGTCGATCACGAGCAGCGGGGTGCCGCCCAGATCCGAGAAGGTGGCCGCGTCGTGGGTCTGTTCGACCACGAGCTTGCCGTCCTTGGCCACCAGCCACACCCAGCCCGAGGCAAAGTGCGCGGCGCCCTGCGCGGCCAGTTCGGCCTTGAGCGCGTCGAGCGTGCCGAACGAGGCTTCGATGGCGGCGGCCAGTTCACCGGTGGGCTCGGTCGTTTCGGCAGTCAGGCTGTGCCAGTAGAAACCGTGGTTCCAGGTCTGGGCCGAGTTGTTGAACAGGCCCTTGTCGCCCTTGGCCTGCGCAGCCGCGACGATTTCTTCCAGGCTCTTGCCAGCCAGGTCGGTGCCTTCGATGGCCGCGTTGGTCTTGTCGACATAGGCCTTGTGGTGCTTGCCGTGGTGGGTCTGCAAGGTCACCGCCGAGATGGTGGGGTCCAGCGCGCTATCGGCATAGGGCAGCGGAAGAAGGGAAATCGCCATGGTCGCTCCATTTCGAATGTGGCTGTTGGCAATGCCAACTGCAATGCCAACCAACGTCCCAAAGGGCCATCGGTTGCCGTGGGCCTATCCCCTTTTGCCCCGATTGCCAGTGAATTTTTCTGATCGTGAAAAAAGGGATAACTGATCAATCCTCGCGCGCGGCCACCACGGCAGTCACGGCCACGTCCATCGTCACGTTGCCCAGCGTACGCATCAGATCGGGCAGCATTTCCACCGCCACGAGCAGCGCCAGCGGCTCGACCGGAACCCCCATCGTCAGCGCAATCGGCCCGATCGAACTGACGAAGCTGATCGTGCCGGGCAGGCTCACCGCGCCAAAGCTCATCACCGAAGCCACTGCAAACCCGGCCAGCATGTGCCCGCCATCGACCGGTATGCCCAGCCAGTGCGCGACATAGATCGCCACGGCAAAATTCATCGCCGGCCCCGTCGCCCGGAACAGCGCGACGGCCAGCGGCAACACGAATTCGCTGCTCGCATCGCGCAGGCCCAGCGTGCGGCAGGCTGTCAGCATCGCGGGCAGCGAGGCGAGCGAGGATTGCGTCGAAAGCGCCAGAGCCTGTGCGGGCAGGATCGCGCGGGCAAAAGCCCCCGGCCTGAGCCGCCCGCCCAGCACCGCCAGCGGATAGGCTGCCAGCAGGACCACGCTCCCCGTCAGCGCCACGATCATCACATAGTGCGCCAGCGCCCCGATCGCCGCCGTCCCGCTGCGCGCGGCAAGCGCCAGGCTCAGCGCAAAGACCCCCACCGGCCCGCACCACAAAATCCAGCCGATCACCACCAGCATCGCCCCAGCCACGGCTTCGAAAAACAGCGTCAGGCTGCGCCGTTGCGCCGCGCCCAGCCGCGTGGCCGCCACCGCAAAGACCGCCGTGAACAGGATCACCGGCAAAATTGCATCGTCCACCGCCGAGGCCAGCACATTGACCGGCACCATCGAGGCCACGAAATCGGCCAAACCGGGCATCGGACCATGACCAGCCGCCCCGACATGCACCAACAGGGCCGCCCCGGCCCCTTGCGGAATCGGAAACAGCGCGAGCAATGCGGGCGTAACCAGCCCGGCCATCGCCGAACCGCCCACCAGCACCGCCATGAACCACCCCAGCGCCCGCCGCGCCATGGCCCCGGCCCGCGCCGCGGCCATCATCTGCACGATCCCCGAAAACAGCAGGCCGACCACCAGGGGCAGGATCGTCGCCCGCAGCGCACGCAGCCACAGGTCGCCCACCGGCTGGGCCACGGCCAGCACCGCGGGCAACGCCGAAGGCCGGACCAGCGCAAGCCCCAGACCCAGACCAAGCCCGGCCACCAGCGCGACAAAGATCCACAGCGCGGGAACCCTGGTCATCGCGGGAAGCCCGGAATCGGCCTGACTCGAATCAGCCTGACTCGAAACAGCCTCGCCGGAATGGGAAGAAGACGGCCCTTGCGAAGAATCTGGCAGGGATGACGGATCGGTAATCGGATGTTTCATGCCATGGTGAGAATAATGGTGTAGGGAGCAAGCGCAATGCACGCCGCACGGGCGCTGCGAAAAGGGACAAGATCTTCGCGATGGGACGCAAATTCTTCGGCACCGACGGTATCCGGGGCCGGACCAATGCCGGGGTGATGACCGCGGCAACCGCCATGAAGGTAGGCCAGGCCGCCGGCACCTATTTCCAGCGTGGCGACCATCGCCATCGCGTGGTGATCGGCAAGGACACGCGCCTGTCGGGCTACATGCTCGAAAACGCGATGACTGCGGGCTTTACCAGCGTGGGGATGGATGTCGTCCTGCTCGGGCCGATGCCCACCCCGGCTGTCGCCCTGCTCACGCGCGAGATGCGCGCCGACGTGGGCGTGATGATCTCGGCCAGCCACAACCCGTTCGAGGACAACGGCATCAAGCTGTTCGGCCCCGACGGCTTCAAGCTTTCCGATGAAGACGAACTGGCCATCGAGGCCATGCTCGAGGAAGAGCTTCCCCTCGCCCCGGCCACCGACGTTGGCCGCGCCCGCCGCATCGAAGACGCGCGCGGACGCTATATCCACGCGGTCAAGGCCTCGCTCCCGCACAACCTGCGCCTCGACGGCCTGCGCATCGTGGTCGATTGCGCCCATGGCGCGGCCTATCAGGTCGCCCCTTCGGCGCTGTGGGAACTGGGCGCCGAAGTGATCGCCATCGGGGTCGAGCCCAATGGCCGCAACATCAACATGGGCGTGGGCTCGACCCATCTGGAAGCCATCAAGGCCAAAGTGCGCGAAGTGCGCGCCGATGTCGGCATTGCCCTCGATGGCGACGCCGACCGCCTGATCGTCGTCGACGAAAAGGGCCAGACGGTCGATGGCGACCAGATCATGGCGCTGATCGGGAGCCAGATGGCCAGGCGCGGCGCGCTCACGGGCGGCGGCGTGGTGGCCACGGTCATGTCGAACCTGGGCCTCGAACGCTTCCTGCGCAGCAAGGGCCTCGACCTCGTGCGGACGGCGGTGGGCGACCGCCACGTCCTCGAAAAAATGCGCGAGGGCGGCTACAACGTGGGCGGCGAGCAATCGGGCCACATGATCCTGACCGACCACGCCACGACCGGCGATGGCACCATCGCCGCGCTGCAAGTGCTGGCCGCGCTGGTGTCGAGCGGCAAGCCTGCCAGCCAGACACTCCACCTGTTCGATCCGGTGCCCCAGTTGCTCAAGAACGTGCGCTTTGCCGGGGGCAAGCCGCTCGAAGCCGAAAGCGTCCAGGCCGCCATCGCCCAGGCCGAGGAACGTCTGGCCGGACACGGCCGCCTCGTCATCCGCCCTTCGGGCACCGAACCGGTGATCCGCGTCATGGCCGAAGGCGACGACGCGCAGGAAGTCGAACAGGTGGTCGACGCAATCTGCGACGCCGTCCGCAAAGCCGCGGCGTAATTCTCAAGATCCGAAACTGTCGTTTCGGATCGTTCGGCACCGGCCCGCTCCCCCACCCGGCCTCCCATAGGGTACTATCGTAGGGAGGCCGGGTGGGGGAGCGGGCC
>DQVI01000024.1 GCA_015661825.1 Novosphingobium capsulatum | reverse complement strand
GATGCTGTCCAGCCTCAACCATGGGGCTTTTTATTCAACCCAACTGGCCCCTTTTTAAACCGGTGCCTGGCCCGTTTTTATCCCGGTGTTGACACGTCCCAGCGAAGAAGATCGACGAAGACCCGCTTGCGCTCCTCGAACATGGAGCGAAACAGGCGGTGTTCCATGGCTTGCGAAAAGCCGGTCCCGATGTGCATGACAGCCTCCTTTCGTGAGGCCTGTCAGTCGATCAGAGGCGGCTTTCTTGCGTTATCCCCAGTTCTGGGGAGATCATCGGCCGAACACATCGGCGAAGCTGATTTGCCCGTCGAACAAGGCGCGAATGGCAAGCAGGGTGCGCTTGGTGACACCATAGCGGTCGCGCGCATCCTTCACATGTTGGATCACCGTTTCCTGGCCAATGCCGAGAATCTGGCTGATCTCCCAATCGGTCTTGCCCCGCGCGACCAGCGCCACGCATTCGGCCTGCCTTTCGGTCAGGCTCGGGCATTCGGATTGCGGCGCGTGGATCCGGGAAATCTTGCGTGCCGCTTCGAACGCGAAGCTGCCGACGAGCTGCACGAACGGCAGCTGCCGATGGTCGAGCATCTCGCCCGCCGCCATCGCGAAGGAACAGGATCCATTAAGCTCGCCAGGAATATGGGCCGGAACGGTGAAGCCGTCGCCCAGCCCGGCCTCGTAGGCTTCTGCCAGGATCGAGCGATCGGCGGCCGTCAGAGAGATGATCGACTGAACCGCCGACCAGGCAAAGCCCACATTGGTGCGATGGCTGGCGCGGTGGATCGGGTCGCTCGCATAGAGGCGTCTCGCCTGGAAGCGCTCCACCCAGTCTTGCGGATAGTCGACGATGTGGACCGAGCGAACCGCAGGCTTCAGGTCGACATGATGGACCAGGGCATAGTGCCGAAAGCCCATGGCCTTCGTGATTTCGGCCATCAGGTCAGACAAGGCCGTAGCGTCCTTGATCGCGCCAGCGACAGCGCAGAAATCCTGAACTTGCCCAAGCCCGATCATCATATGGCCGGCGAGATCAGAGCAGCGCTTCCATGTTGAGATGACCATCGCGAACCGCGCGCAGCACCAGCTGCGTGCGTCGTCGCACGCCATAACGCCTGCGGGCCGATTCAACATATTCGTGCACGGTGTCGCGGCTGAGGCCGAGGATCTGGCCGATCTCCCAGTCGCTTTTGCCTTGCGCGACGAGCGCGATGCATTCGACCTGGCGAGGGCTGAGAGGGACGCAGGCCAATGGCCCTGCCCTTTCGCCAAGCAGCTCGCGCGCCCGATCATAAGCGACCGAGCCGAGCAGACGGGCGGTCAGAACCTCCTCTGCGCTGAGCGGCTCGTCGCGCGATCGGGCGGCGGTAAAGATCGCCTCGGGTTCCCCCGGGGTCCGGATTGGCAAACTGTAGCCGGACGCAAGGTCATGGTCCCTGGCGCGGTCGAGGATGCTTCGCTGGCGCGGCGTGAGCTCCAGCACGTCGCCGATCCGGTCCCAGGCGAGCCCTGACGGGGTGCGAGCGCAGGCCGCATGGATCGGATCTTCGAGATAATGGCGTTCTTCGAGAACTTCCTCGAGCCAGGCCGATGGATAGGTTGTGAGGAACAGGCTTTGCTCGCCTCCGCGCCGAAGGTCGATATTGTGAAGCAGCGTGAACCAGCGGAAGCCAAGATCGCGCACGGCGGCATCGATCGTGCCATGTAAATCGCCAAGGGTTTCAGCACGCTGACAGTCCGCCGCAAAGCGCGTGAGATCATCAAGGCGGCCGCAGTCTTTTATCCTGTTCGCCATAGGCGACGGAAGCTCGTCCGCGAGGAGACGGCTCGTCCAGACCTAAGCGGCGAGCGCCATGATTATCAGGATGAGTTGAGAACGATTCGCAACAATCTACGATTAGAATGGATCGCCTATGACACTTTATCCGCCGGCAAAGTGTCATAGCTGACAACCCGTCTGCGGCCGCCGATTTGGGATTCACATTGATCCTGCTTTGTGCTTGATTCCATCATGTTATGTTTCATGCAGGCAAGCCTCTTGAACCCTCCATTGGCTGTGATGTCGCGGCCGTGCTCGAGACGCTGGCGACCGTATCGAGCCGGCCCCGTTATGCCTTCATGCTGCTCAACCTGATCGCCCAGGTGGCGGGGCCAGATGGAAGCGCCGGTCCCTGGGTCAGGCGGAACGATGGGCTCGTTTCCCTGCGCGATTGGCTATGCGACGCATTGACCCCGATGGCCCAGCGTGGTCCGCGCAGCATTACGCTGGCCGAGCGGGTCGAGAGCGACCTCGCTAGAAACGGACTGCTCCCCGGCGATCTGGAGAAAAGGCGCGGCGTGATCGCGGAGGAAATGCGGGCACGCATTCGCACAGCCGGCAAGAGTAATCTCAGTCGCGCCGTTTCCGAACTGGTGAATGCAGGCCTGCTCCGCCGACATTATCAGGGCTATCGCGTCGACCATCGGAACCGTGGCGGCCAGCGCCACGCCGTCTATACCTTGATCGGCGATGCTCTGCGTCTAGTGCCGGGCATCAGCTCCACACCGAATCTGCCCGTGCAAGGCGAACTTGCCCTCCCAAGATGATTGCGCAGTCGAACCGGGGTTGCTGCAGTAGTGTGCTGTGAGGTCGGGTAACGATGTCCGAATAATAAGGCCAGTCAGAACGTCAGCATTGACCTTGCCGGCAATTACATCAGCCATTCCCGTCAAAGGATCGCCATGGCCTTCTTCGACGCGAATGGATTGTCAGATTCGGAATGAAGCCGGGCACGCGAGCCATATAATCGCGGTAAACCTCGCCGAAGCTGGCTAGCGCCTCCTTTTCCTCATGCCGAGCCAGCCGAATATACATCACGACGAGCACCGGAAACATAGCAAGGGTCAAAAGGGTCGGCCATTGTAGCAAAAAGCCGAGCATGACGAGAATGAAGCCGACATATTGCGGGTGCCGGATCCGGGCATAAATCCCAGTAAGGGCCAATTGGTGTTTGCGCTGACTCAAGTGAAGGGCCGTCCATGCAACCGAGATCAGCCAGTAACCCACGCCGATCAGCACAAAGCTGGCGATGTGGAATGGACCGTAATGGGGATTAACTCGCCAGCCGAACATCATCTCCAGGAGATGTCCAGCATCGTGGCTCCACCAGTCGACAGCGGGGAAATACGACTGGAGCCACCCCGAAAGCACGAAGATCGTGAGCGGGAAGCCATACATTTCCGCGAAGAGCGCTATGATGAAAGCGCTGAACGCCCCCAAACTGCGCCAGTCTCGTTTAGTTGCCGGCTTGAAGAAGCTGAACGCAAAGAGGATGAAAACGGCGGCGTTAACCAGCGCGAGCCCCCACAGACCATAGCCATAGTCGGCGTGCGTCATCGCGACTCTCCTTCGATGCGGCCGTTGGGATTGGCCGGTAAGCCGGCGGGTGCCTGACCGGGCTCATGGCCATGCTGATGCCCACCATGGCCGCGGTGCATGAACAGGTGCATGAGCGGGCAGGCGAGCAGGATGAGATAGGGCAGCACACCCAGGAAGTGCGCGGTATGCTCGGTGAGGAGGAAGAAGCTAGCGACGAGCAGGAAGCCGATCAGAACGATCTTGCCGCGCTTGCGCATGCGATGGTCATGTTCGCCCATATGCCGTCCTCTTCTGGTCAACGTCCGGGCAGCATAGGCTCGAGTCCAAGGAGCAAGGTATAAGTAGAGACCGAAGTCCCCCGGGCATCGCGCAGGCATGGGTAAGGCGATCGATGGGATCGGCCATCGGCGTTCGGGCGACGCAGTTGTCGGGGAGCAGCAGTCGTGCTGCGGATTTTGCGTATAGGCGTGCGGCGTCCGCGAACCAATGCTGCGCTCACGAACATAATCGTGAGAGGCAGGCCCGCGTCCATGCAAAAGAGAAAGAAACGGCACCATTCCCGCGTGACCATCTTCGAGCGTGAAGCAAGGATCGATCTGGCCAAGCGCCCGGCCGATGGTCTCGGCGTTGCCTTTCTCGGCGCATCGGGAACGGTCACAGGGTCGCGTTATCTGGTGGACGATGGTGAAACTCAGATCGTGGTCGATTCCGGCCTGTTTCAGGGACCCAGGGATCTGCGCCGCCTTAATTGGGCATCGATCCCACCCGAAGTCGCGGATGTCGGCCAGGTGCTGCTGACCCACGCCCATCTCGATCACTCGGGCGCACTACCGCGCATGGCGCGCCTGGGTTGGGACGGGACCGTCCTTGCCACGCGGGCGACCGCGGCCCTGTGCGAGCTCCTTCTTCCCGACAGCGGCCATCTGCAGGAAAAGGATGCGGAGTTCGCCAACCAGCACGGCTTCTCCAGGCACCAGCCGGCGCTGCCCCTCTACACCCAGGCCGACGCGCGTCTGGCATTGCAGCTCTTCCGCCCGATCGAGTTCGGAGCGTGGCATGCAGTCACGGACGGCATCAGGGTGCGCTACCATCGCGCCGGCCACATCCTCGGCGCGGCGTCGATCGAGATCGACTGGAAGGGGCGGACAATCCTCTTCTCAGGCGACATCGGCCGTTACGGCGATGCGGTGATGAAGGATCCCGAGCCGCCCGCGCGCGCCGACTATGTCCTAGTGGAATCGACCTATGGCGATCGGCGCCACGAGCAGGTCGATCCGACAAAGACGCTTGGAGATCATGTCGAACGATGCGTCGAGAGAGGCGGGACGGTGGTGATTCCGGCCTTCGCCGTGGGACGGGTTCAGTCGCTTCTCTATCATTTCTCGCGTCTGCGCGCGCAGGGACGCCTCCGCGACATCCCGATCTTCCTCGACAGCCCGATGGCGATCAACGCGAGCGGGCTGATGTGCGATTTCATGGACGAGCATCGCCTGGCCCGCGCCGAGTGCGAAGCGGCGTGCAGCGTCGCGCACTATGTGCGCGAAGTGGAGGAATCCAAGGAACTCACCGCCAACCCCGCTCCCAAGGTCATCATCTCGGCCAGTGGAATGGCAACGGGCGGCCGCGTGCTCCACCATCTCAAGCGCTTCGCGCCGGATGGGAAGAACCTCATCCTCTTCTCAGGCTTCCAGGCGGCGGGCACCCGCGGCGCCGCCATGATCGGGGGCGCCCGGACGATCAAGATCCACGGCGAGTATATCCCGGTCGAAGCCGATGTCGCCAACCTGACGATGCTTTCGGCGCATGCCGACAGCGACGAGCTCATGCGCTGGCTCGGGTCGCTGCAAGAGCCCCCGCGCCATGTCTATGTCACGCATGGCGAGCCGACCGGCGCCCAGGTCCTGGCGAAGCGTGTCTCGGAGGATCTGGGCTGGGCATGCAGCGTACCGGCGCTGGGTAGCTGGGGCATGCTCGCGTGAAGCCCGGGATCATCGAGGACGCCGAAGTAGAGCCTGTCGCGACGACGCTGCGGGCACACCGCCTCGGCCTGTCGGCTGCCGGAGGTGATCTGATCGCGGTCATGCGCCAAGACTGTCCCGTCTGCCGCTCGGAAGGTCTCGCGTCGCGCGCGCAGGTCGCGCTGCACGCCGGCGGGCGGGAAATCGTCGTCTCGCTGCTGCACAGTTCCGCGGAGGCTCCAGCGCCCGGCGAGATCGGCCTGTCCGAATCCGCATGGCGGCGGCTCGGCGTCAGCGAGGGCGATCCGGTCGAGATCGCGCACGCCCAGCCTCTCGCCTCGCTCGCCGAAGTGCGTCGGCGCATCTATGGCAATCGTCTCAGTGAAGGGGCTTTTTCAGCGATCATGACCGACATCGCCGAGCGACGCTATAGCGATGTCCATCTCTCGGCGTTCATCACGGCATGCTCAGCGGTCCCGCTCGATACGGACGAAACGATCAGCCTGACCAGGGCGATGGTCGATGTCGGCGAGCGATTGCAGTGGTCCGGAGCGGTCATCGTCGACAAGCATAGCGTCGGTGGATTGCCGGGCAATCGCACCACGCCGATCATCGTCTCGATCATGGCCGCGGAGGGCCTGATCATGCCCAAGACATCGTCGCGGGCGATCACCTCGCCGGCCGGCACGGCGGACACGATGGAGGTGCTTGCACCTGTCGACCTCGACGTTTCCGCCATCCGCAAGGTGGTCGAGCGCGAAGGCGGCTGCATCGCCTGGGGCGGCGCCGTCAATCTCAGCCCGGCCGACGATGTGATCATCGGCGTTGAACGAGTGCTCGATATCGATGCCGTAGGGCAGATGGTCGCCTCGGTGCTGTCCAAGAAAATCGCGGCCGGTGCGACCCATCTGGTCATCGATATCCCGGTCGGGCCGACCGCCAAGGTACGCGGAACCGATGCCGCCGATACGCTCGAGCGCGCGCTGAGCTCGGTCGCCCAAGCCTTCGGGCTTCGCACGCGCGTGATGCGCGGCCCCGGCGCGGAGCCGATCGGACGGGGCATCGGCCCGGCGCTCGAGGCGCAGGATATCCTTGCCGTCCTCCAGGGGCAGCCGGGCGCCGAGGATCTCGCCCACCGGGCCTGCGAGCTGGCGGGAGGACTGCTTGAGCTCGCTGACGCGGCCCCGGCCGGCGAAGGCTATGCGCGTGCGCGGGCGTGTCTCGAAAGCGGCGGGGCCTGGGCCAAGTTCCAACGTATCTGCGAAGCGCAGGGCGGCATGCGGGCTCCACCGGTCGCCCGGTTTCAGCAGGATATGATCGCTCCCTATAGCGGCCGCCTGGTGAGTATCGACAATCGCAAGCTCGCGACGGTCGCGAAGCTCGCCGGCGCGCCGGTGGCCAAGGCCGCTGGCGTCGCACTGCAGTGTCGGCTGAACCAGATGGTGGATGCCGGGGCTCCCTTGTGTAGCATTCATGCCGAGAGCCCAGGCGAGCTCGACTATGCGGCGGCCTATGCCGTGAGCGACGGGCCGATCTTCGGGATTGAAGCGCTATGAACTGTCCCGTCCTGTTCGCGCTGCCTGGCAGCGAGGCCCTGGCACAGCCGCTATCCGCCGCGCTCGATGCAGAGGTCGGCACGATCGAGCATCGTCAGTTTCCTGACGGGGAAACCTATCTCAGGGTCGGAAACGACGTCAGCGACCGCGAGGTCATCCTGCTGTCCAGTCTCGATCATCCGGACGCCAAGCTGTTGCCGCTGCTGTTCGCAGCCGACACCGCGCGCGATCTTGGCGCTCGCAGGATCGGGCTCGTCGCCCCTTACCTCGCTTACATGCGCCAGGACATACGCTTCCATGCCGGCGAGGCGGTGACGTCGCGAACCTTTGCTGCGATCCTGTCTCGCCATCTCGACTGGCTGGTGACGGTCGATCCGCATCTCCATCGCTACCATGAATTGTCGGAAATCTACCGCATCCCAACCCAGGTTGTTCATGCCGCGCCGTTTTTGGCCTCGTGGATCAAGCGCAATGTCGCTCGCCCGCTGATCATCGGTCCGGACCTGGAAAGCGAACAGTGGGTCTCGCAGGTGGCGGCCGATGCCGATGCTCCGTTTCTCGTGTGCGAGAAAATCCGATCCGGCGACCGTCACGTCACCATCTCGATTCCGAATGCCCCAGCGTTTCTCGATCGCCAGCCGGTGCTGGTCGACGATATCGCCTCATCCGGTCGGACCCTCACCGAGGCGGCGCGCCAACTGGTCGGCATGGGGTTCGCGCGACCGGATTGCGTGGTCGTGCATCCGCTTTTTGCCGGCGATGCAGCGCAGGTTCTGGGTGGGCTTGTCGAAAGGATCGTCAGCACGAACGCGGTTGCACATGCGTCGAATGATATAGACGTCATGCCAGCGATCGCGGAGGCCGTTCGCCACCGGATTGAATGGCGTGCTGCGCGTCAGTTCTAAGACGGAAATGAACGCCCGGCAAACGCTGTGCGCGTCCTCATCCATTGACCCTAAACGAGTCCGAACCAATCTCCTGAGATCTCCCTTTCGGAGAAAATCGCGGCAGGGAAGGAGGATATGTCGTGTCGCACACACGCTCGTTCATCGATCCCCTCGACGTTGCTGGGCACCTGAAGCTTGAGCCCGAAGAAAAGCGCGCCACCCTGCTATCCTGGGCGTCCGATCGCGCAGCCGTCAAGGGCCAACCCGCCCCCCTCGCCCGCCGGGCGCCAGTAACCCGCTGCCGGTCGACGATGTGATGGAAGCGTAGCGATGGCTCGATCGCGCCGAGGGCGGCGCGGGCAACTCGCATGCATCGTCCGGAGCAGAGACCCGGCAATGAGCCGCAGCGACCGCGGCATTGGTGTGAGCGGAGTAGCCGAACCCTCACAGTTTCGCTGTCCTTCGCCGTTTTGCCTCGCCAAATTTTTACTCTTGACCTGGGACCATAGTCCAACGTGCAGAGAAGTATCCCTTGAAGCGCTGCCCTCGCGGCACTGCGTATTGATCGATCTCGGGGGCTATGGGGAACAAGCGCGTCGTGCATATCGTCGATGACGAAGAGACAATACGAAAAGCACTAAGTTTCACGTTGCGGACCGCAGGGTTTGCCGTAGAAGCCTACGCTTCGGGGCCGGAGTTTCTGTTGAGCGCAGAGGACGCCGAGAAAGGCTGCGTGGTTCTCGACATGCACATGCCCGACATGGACGGCCTGCAGGTTCAGGCGGAGCTGACGCGACGCGGTATCGACATGCCCGTCGTGGTGCTGACGGGCAATGGCGATCCTACGCTCGCCGTACAGGCGATGAAGGCGGGCGCTGCCGACTTTCTCGCCAAACCGGTCGAGAAGGCCGCATTGCTCGGCGCGATCGACCGCGGCTTCAGCTGGCTTGAGAGTATAGCCCGTCGTGCCTCCGAACAGGCCGACGCTCTTTCGAAAGCCGCGAGACTGACGCAGCGCGAACGGGCCGTTCTGAGAGGAATTTCGCGAGGCTATCCAAATAGCCTTATCGCAGATGAACTCGGCGTCACGTCGCGCACGGTCGAGCTGCATCGGGCCAGTCTGATGATCAAACTCAACGCGCAAAGCCTGCCCGACCTGTTGCGGATCGCTTTCGCCGTCGACCTGCACGAATCGACCGAAAACGGGCACCCCTAAAATTCTCGGCCGTGCGATGCCGGATGCTATGCGGATCGGGCCGCGGCCAGTTCGGCGATGATCGGACAATCCGGCCGCTCGTCGCCTTGGCAGCGCTCGGCCAGGTCGATTAGCGTGTCGCGCAGCGCCGTCAACGCCTCGGCTTTGCGCTGAAACTCATCGGCGCGGGCAAGGGCAAGCCGCTTCACCTCCGCGCTGGCACGGCCGGTATTGGCCCAAAGGCTGAGCAACGTGCGGATCTCCTCGATCGGGAAGCCGAGATCGCGGGCATTGGCGATAAACCGGAGGCGATGGAGGTCGCGCTCGCCATAGTCACGATAGCCAGCACCCCGACGCGCCGGCGCCGGGATGAGGCCGATCTTTTCATAATGGCGGATCATCCGCTCAGAGACGCCGCTCTGCCGTGACGTCTCGCCGATGTTCACAGTGCTTTCCGGTTGAGGCGCAGCGCGTTGGTGACCACGCTCACCGAAGAGAGCGCCATCGCCGCCGCCGCGATAATGGGCGAGAGCAGAATACCGAACAGCGGATAGAGCGCACCCGCCGCTACGGGCACGCCCGCAACATTGTAGATGAAGGCGAAGACGAGATTCTGGCGGATGTTCGACATGGTCGCTTGGCTGAGCCGCCGCGCCCGGACGATGCCAGTCAGGTCGCCCTTGAGCAGCGTGACGCCAGCGCTCTCGATCGCGACGTCGGTGCCGGAACCCATGGCGATGCCGACGTCGGCGGCGGCCAACGCGGGGGCGTCGTTGACACCGTCGCCGGCCATGGCGACGACCCGCCCCTCGCGCTTGAACCTGGCGACCACGGCGCTCTTCTGATCGGGCAGCACCTCGGCTTCGACCTCGTCGATGCCCAGGCGTCGGGCGACCGCTTCCGCGGTCGTGCGGTTGTCGCCGGTCAGCATGACCACGCGAATGCCCTCCGCCTTGAGCGCGGCGAGCGCTTCTGGTGTCGTGGCCTTCACCGGATCGGCGATCGCGAAGGCGCCGCCGACTGTGCCGTCGACCCCGATGAAGATCGCGGTGGCGCCATCCCGGCGCAGCGCGTCGGCCTGGCTGGCGAGCGCATCGGTCGCAACCCCTTCGTCGGCAAGGAACTGCGCATTGCCGAGGACGATGCGCCGCCCTTCGACCGTGCCGAGCGCGCCGCGCCCGGTCGGCGAGTCGAAGTCGATGACGTCGCTCGTGACGATGCCGCGATCCTTCGCGGCCTCGACGATTGCCAACGCGAGCGGATGCTCGGACGCCCGCTCGACCGAGGCGGCAAGACGCAGCAACTCGGCTTCGTCGAAGCCGGGCGCCGGCACGACCTGGGTGACGGCAGGCCGGCCTTCGGTCAGCGTGCCTGTCTTGTCGACGACGAGAGTGTCGACCTTCTCCATATGCTCGAGTGCTTCGGCATTTTTGATGAGGACACCGAGCCCGGCGCCGCGGCCGACCCCGACCATGATCGACATCGGCGTTGCCAGCCCCAGTGCGCAGGGACAGGCGATGATCAGCACGGCGACCGCCGCCACCAGCCCATAGGCGAAGCGCGGCTCGGGACCCCAGATGCCCCAGGCGATGAACGCGACGGCCGCGACCGCGATGACCACGGGCACAAACCAGCCCGACACCTGATCGGCCATGCGCTGGATCGGCGCGCGCGAGCGCTGCGCCTCAGCGACCATCTGGACGATGCGTGCGAGCATGGTATCGCGGCCGACCTTGTCGGCGACGATCACCAGCGCACCGGTCTGGTTGAGCGTGCCGCCGATCACTGTGTCGGCCTTTGCCTTGGTGACGGGCATGGATTCGCCGGTGACCATCGACTCGTCGAGCGAGGAGCGGCCGTCCTCGACTACGCCGTCGACCGGCACCTTCTCGCCCGGCCGCACCCGCAGGCGGTCGCCCACCGCAACCAGATCAAGGCTGATTTCCTCTTCGTTCCCATCAGAACCGATCCGGCGCGCGGTCTTTGGTGCAAGGTTGAGCAGCGCCTTGATCGCGCCCGAGGTGCGTTCCCGCGCGCGCAGTTCGAGCATCTGGCCGAGCAGCACGAGGACGGTGATCACCGCGGCCGCCTCGAAATAGACGGCAACCATGCCGTCCTCGCCGCGGAAGGCCGGCGGGAACAGCTGAGGCGCGAGCGTCGCGATGACGCTGTAGATCCAGGCGACCCCGGTCCCCATCGCGATCAGGGTGAACATGTTGAAGTTTCGGGTCTTGAGCGAGGCCCAGCCACGCTCGAAGAACGGCCAGCCCGCCCACAGCACGACGGGTGTCGCCAGCACGAACTGGATCCATACCGAGATAGACATCGGCACGAGGCGATGGATCGCGGGAAAGACATGCGCGCCCATCTCGAGGATCAGCACCGGGAGAGCCAGCACGAGGCCGACCCAGAAGCGCCGCGTGAAATCGACTAGCTCGTGGCTGGGGCCGCTGTCGGCGGTCACGGTCGCGGGTTCGAGCGCCATGCCGCAGATCGGACAGGACCCGGGATGGTCCTGGCGGATCTCGGGATGCATCGGGCAGGTCCAGATCGTGCCTTCGGGCGCCGCGACCGGCGGCGTCGGCGGGCCGAGATAGCGCTCGGGATCGGCGATGAATTTGGTCCGGCAGCCCGCGCTGCAGAAATGATAGCTTTCACCGCTATGCTCGGCGTGATGCGCCGTGGTCGCCGGGTCGACGGTCATGCCGCAGACCGGGTCCTTGACGCCGGTCGCCGCTTTAGCGGTGCCGTGGCCGCCGCAGCAACCGCCGCCATGCGCCGCTCCATGTGTCTCGTTCATCGCCTCGCTCCTTTCGACGCCTGACGATCTAGGGTCTGACACCGTGTCAGGGTCAATACGTAATCGCCTAAGCGGCCAAATCGGCGGGCCCGTTCGCTTGGCCGCCATCAGGCCGGGGAGCACGCCGTCGGCATTGGGCTGGGTATCGTCGATGCCATCGAGCCGCTGCACGGTCAGGCGGAAGGCGAGCCGCATGAGACCCGTGCTGGCGGCCATAATCGGCGATTACCAGGCGCCAATCCGGGCGCAGCATGGCAAGCATGGCGGCACGCCACCGCTTCTCCCGCGCCCACAGGCGGATCGCGCGATCATAGTCTTTCGTCGATCCAGTCCCGCGCGGCGGGGTGTACGATTGCATTGGCTTCTCCCAACGCGAGGCGTTCGAAACGATAAACTACATCGACATGGGTGGCGACAGTGTCCCCAGCCAGGCGACCAGCCCGAGAATGACGATCGCAAGACCGCCTTCGACGACGAGGCTCGCGCGCAGCAGCGCCTGCGCCCGTGGCGCGTCCTCTTCCTCGATCGCCTGCGCAAGTGCCGGGGTCAGGCGATAACGGTTGAGCGCGGCCAGGCCCAGCATGCCGGCGAAGAGCAGCAGCTTGGCGATGAGCAGCAGGCCGTAGGTCGACTGCCCGAGAGACGCGATGTTGCCCGGGCCGACCAGGAACCAGCCGTTCACCGTCCCGGTCAGGATCAGCAGGGCGACGATGATCGTGCCGACGAGGGAGAAGCCCCGCAGCGCTTCCTCGGCGAGCATGACCCGGTCCATGTCTTCAGTGGCGAGATCATCGGTTGCGAGCCTGGTAAGAACCAGCGCAAGGAATGCGGCAAGCGCGCCGACCCAGGCGCCCGCGGCGAGCAGATGGATGAGATCGGCCCCCAGTTGCAGCCAGCCCGCCTCGCCTTCGCCGGCCGCGCCATGCCCGCTCCAGGCGAGGGTCGCGAGTGCGACCGCGCCTGCCAGAGTGGAGGCGATGAAGGCAGGACGGGATTGCCGGCGATAGAAGGGGATGGAGAGCAGAAGAACGAGGAGCGCGACGAGGCGCGCCTTCAGCGCCGTTCCCATGGACGTGCCGTTGAACAGCTCTGCGACCATGGAAAGATCAGGCTGGGTGAGCGGCAGCCCGGTCATGGCCGCTGCCTGCAACGCGAACCCCAGCGCCGACAGCAGGAGGGCGAGACAGGCGAGACCGGCCACCATTGCTACCATCGGCAGATGCCGCTGTACCATCCGGCCGCCGCCGGGCGCATAGAGCGCGAACAGCGGCAGGCCGAACAACAGGCCGAGATCGACGTAGAGCGCCCAGCGGACGGCGACGAGTGCCACGTCGTTCATGGCGTCACTTGACGGTAAAGGCGAGATTGCCCTGGATGCGGTGCGTGTCGGTCGAGACGACGTGCCAGGCGACCTGATAGCTGCCCGCCATGAGCGGCTTGGCGAGCGTCAGCACGAGCGTCTTGTCGCCTTCGACGGACGTCTTGAAGCCGGTTACCGCCATGCGGTGGTTGGGCATGCCGGGCATGCCGGTCATCACGATCTCGGCGCCCGACAGCTTCGGCATCAGACCTTCACTGAAGGTGAGCGTGATACGCGAAGGCGCCGAGACGCTGGCGTTCGCGGCGGGCGTCGAGGACACAAGCTTGGGATGCGCGTAGGCCGGAGCAGAAACACTCAGGCCGACGGCGGCGATAACTGCGAGAGGCGAAAAGAAACGCATTGGAACATTCTCCTGTAGATCCCATGAGACAATACGCAGCCCGAGCCCCCACCCCTCGCAATTATTCTTTTCAATCTACAGCAAGGGTTCCTGGACCATCGTGCGTATTGAAGGATGAAGACGGAGAAGCACCATGGATGAACTTGACCACCTGCTCTCGCGGTTGCGCGATGCGCCTCTCGATCCCAGGCTCGGCGGCCTGGAAAGCCGGGTCATGGCGGAAATAGCGCGCATCCGGGCCATACCAAGCCTTGGCGCTATGACGTTCGGCATCGCGGCCGCAACCGCGCTGTTCATCGGAATTGCCGGCTCGGCAGTTCCGACACGGTCTGCTGATGCCAAACCGCTATCGCCCTTCGATGCTCGGCTCGCGCTTGCGCCCTCGACGCTGCTGAGCTCGCAGTGATGCGCGACCGCCGCTGGCTCCTGCTCCTCGTCCTGGTGACCTTCGCCGCGGCGATCGCTGGCGTTGTCATTGGCCGCGTCTATGTGGTTCCAGTGCGCCCGGTCGAAAATGAGCTGCACGAGCTGCTCCATCGCGATCTGAAGCTGAATTCAGCGCAACACAGCCGACTCGAGACAATCGAGAAGAACTACGCGATCCGGCGTCAAGCGCTGGAGGCCGAATTGCGCGCCGACAATGCGCGTCTCGCGGAAGCGATCGAAGCGGAGCATGGCTATGGCCCGCAAGTCGCAACTGCGGTGGATCGCTCGCACCAGGCCATGGGCGCGCTGCAGAAAGAAACACTTGAGCATATCTTCGCGATGCGGGCCGTGCTGCGCCCGGATCAGACGGACAAATTCGACGACGCCGTGGTGAAAGCGCTGACGGCCAAATCCGAATGACCGCGTGCCTCCCCGACTGCTCGGACGGGGAGCTCGCGGCTCTGGCGCTTGGAGGCCGGCAAGCGGCCTATGGCGAGCTGGTCCGCCGGCATCAAGGTTGGGTTCACCGGCTCGTGCGCAGCCATGTCGGATCTATGGATGAGGCATTGGATGTCACCCAGGCGAGCTTCGTCGCGGCCTTTGCCGCACTCAACCGCTATGACGTAACCCGACCCTTCCAGGTCTGGATGTCCCGGATTGTCATCAACAAATGCCATGATTGGCGGCGTCGGCGAGCGGTTCGAAATTTCTTTGCCCTAGCCCTACCGCTCGGCGAGGCGGACGGCGTCGCCGACGACGCACCGCTGCCCGATCAGGCGATCGGGGCCGAACAGCAGCTCGCGCAAGCAATGAAAGCGATTGCTGCCCTGCCGTCTTCCCTCAAGGACACGCTTATTTTGCGTACGATCGACGAGAAATCGGAAGCTGAAACCGCCGAAATTCTCGGGATCAGCCAGAAGGCGGTCGAAACGCGCCTCTATCGAGCTAGGGCACGCCTTTCGGAAATATTAAAGAAAGTTTGAGGGGGATGAGGCCATGCTGCGTATTCCCAATAGGTCCGCCCTCTTTCTTAAAGCTGAGACAACCGAATGATTTCTGCTCTCGACCGCCGCCAGTTCCTCCGCGGCGCGGCCCTCGCCGGCGGCGGCGCAGCATTGTCAGCCTGGCTGCCGGCCTGGGCGCAGACGATCTCGCCGGGGATGCGACCGACGCTGCCGACCGTGTCGGGCGAAGACATTACGCTCACCATCGCCCGGCAGTCGATGACCATCGACGGGCGCAAGTTCCGGGCAATCGGCCTCAACGGCACGGTCCCCGCCCCGCTGATCCGGCTGCGCGAGGGCCAGCGCGTGCGGCTCAACGTCATCAATCAGCTGGAGGAGGACAGCTCGATCCACTGGCACGGGCTGATCCTGCCGGCCAATATGGACGGTGTGCCGGGCGTGTCTTTTCCGGGCATCAAGCCGGGCTCGAACTACCTCTACCAGTTCTCCGTCGTGCAAAGCGGCACCTACTGGTATCACAGCCATTCGGGCCTGCAGGAACAGGAAGGCCATTACGGCCCGATCATCATCGATCCCGCCGGTGCCGATCCGGTCGCCTATGACCGCGAGCATGTCATCGTGCTCGCCGATCACAGCGCGCTCTCGCCGCAGGCGATCTTCCGGCGCCTCAAGGTCAACCCCGGCCATTTCAATTTCCAGCGCCAGACCCTGGCCGGGCTCCTGTCGGGCAAGGATCAGCCGCTCAAGGACCGGCTCGACTGGGGCCAGATGCGGATGGACCCGGCCGACATCTCCGACGTCACCGGATCGACTTACACCTATCTCGTCAACGGCCATGGTCCGATGGACAACTGGACCGCGCTCTTCACACCGGGCGAGCGGGTGCGGCTGCGCGTCATCAATGCGTCGGCGATGACCACCTTCAACGTCCGCATACCCGGCCTGCCGCTCAGCATCGTCCAGGCCGACGGGCAGAATGTGATGCCGGTCACCGTCGACGAGTTCCAAATCGGTGTCGCCGAGACCTACGACGTCATCGTGACGCCCGCTGAGGACAAGGCCTACACCCTTGTCGGCGAGGCGATCGACCGCTCGGGCATGGCGCGTGCTACGCTCGCGCCGCGCGCCGGTGTGGCCGGCGAGGTGCCGCCGCTGCGCAAGCGGCCGCTTGCCGACATGAAGGACATGGGCATGGACATGTCCTCGATGCCGGGCATGGAAGGCATGGACATGTCGGGCGGCGCTATGCGGGGCGTCGATCCGACGGCCGAGAAGAACGCGTCCGCGCGCCTCGCGACCGGCGCGGCGGCAGCGATGGCGACCATGGACAATAGCGCCATGGCAGGCATGGATCATTCGGGGATGGATCATTCCGCGATGAGCGGGATGGACCACGGCGCGATGGGCGCCGATGGCCAGATGGCGGGCATGGACCATGGCGGGCACGCGATGGGGTCGATGAAGATGCGAGACTTCTCGAACGCGCCGCAGGTGAAGCGCGACCCGAGCGTCCAGACCATCTCGCCGATGCCCGTCGACCGCACCGGCGAGCCCGGCCAGGGCCTCGCCGACGTCGGCCACAAGGTGCTTGTCTACAGGGACCTGATGGCGCTCGATCGCAATCCGGACGTGCGCGCGCCGAGCCGCAGCATCGACATTCACCTCACCGGCAACATGGAGCGGTTCATGTGGTCGTTCGACGGCGAAAAAATGTCGGACCATCACGAGCCGATCCCCTTCATCGAAGGCGAGCGGGTGCGCGTCAATCTCATCAACGACACGATGATGGGGCATCCGATCCATATTCACGGGCATTTTTTCGAGCTGGTGACGGGGCATGGCGATCATGCGCCACGCAAGCATACGGTAATCGTCCAGCCCGGCGGCAAGGTGACCTGGGACTTCACCGCCGACGCGGTCGGCGACTGGGCCTTCCACTGTCATCTCCTCTACCACATGCATGCCGGGATGATGCGGGTCGTGAGCGTCCGTCCGAAGGGAGACGCGTAATGACCCGCATCCTCACGCCGCTGGTGAGCGCGATCGCCCTTTTCGCTGCCGCGCCCGCCTTTGCCCAGGATCATTCAATGCACGGCATGCCCGGCATGGCGCCGCCGGGCGAGGTGCCGCCGGCGCAGGAGAAGAAGAAGGACAAGGCCGCCGCCAGGCCGCGCGCTCAGACACCAGCGCCAGACGCCACCTCGGCGATGGACCATTCGCAGCACCAGGCCAGTCCTGCGCCGCAGGGAGATGCGGCCGGTCAGCCGCAACCCGCGTCTCCCGCGATGCCGGACATGCCGGGCATGGACCACTCCCAGCATCAGGACGGCGCGATGCCGGACATGCCCGGGATGGACCATTCGCAGCATGGCCAGACCGCCATGCCCGGCATGCAAATGACCGGCACGGCGCTTCCGGCCGGCAATGCGCCCCCGCCGCCTCCCCCCAGCGACCACTTCGCCGATCGTGATTTTCCCGGCGCCGAGATGGCGCGCTCACGCGACATCATGATGAAGGACAGCGGCGGCAACAATTTCGGGCAGGTGCTGCTCAACCTGTTCGAGTATCAAGCGCATAGCGGTCGCGATGGTTATCGCTGGGATGGCGAAGGCTTTTACGGCGGCGATATCAACCGGCTCTGGCTCAAGAGCGAGGGCGAAGGCGAGTTCGGCCGCGGCATCGACAGCGCCGAGGTGCAGGTGCTCTACAGCCGGGCCATCGACCCCTATTTCAATCTTCAGGGCGGTATCCGCCAGGACTTCGGCCGCGGGCCCGACCGCACCTACGCGACGATCGGCGTCGAGGGCCTGGCTCCTGGCATGTTCGAGGTCGAAGGCGCGCTGTTCCTCTCGACCAAGGGCGACCTTCTGGGCCGGGTCGAGGGCTATTACGACCAGCGCATCACCCAGCGCCTGATCTTGCAGCCGCGCGCCGAGGTCAATTTCGCCGCGCAGGATATTCCGGAGAACGACATCGGTTCGGGGCTGGTCAACATAGAGCTCGGCGCGCGCCTGCGCTACGAATTCAGCCGCCAGTTCGCACCTTACATCGGCGTTTCCTATCTGCGCAAAGCCGGAGACACGGCGCGGCTGTCGAGGCTTGCGGGCGAGGACGTCCATGCCACCAGCTTCGTCGCCGGCATCCGCTTCTGGTTCTAGGATCGGGACAGCTGATGGCGGGGGCGAACAAGAGAGCGGGGCGTTACACTCATACCCAGGTCGGCCGGCGCCGAGCGAAGGAGATACGCCATGGACCATTCGTCCCACATGAACACCCGGAAGATGGGTGCCTATTGGAGCCTTGCCGTTCAGACCGTCATCAGCGGCGTCATCATGTATCTGGTGATGTTCGTCATGATCGACGGGCTCGACAGCTTCTACAACAACCTCAACATGCTCTACATGACGCTGATGATGGTCGCACCGATGGTGGTGCTGATGATCCTCGCCATGCGACACATGTTCGTGTCGAAGGCCGCCAACATCGCGCTGATCGCCGCGTCGCTGGTCGCCTTCTTCGGCAGCTTTGCACTCATCCGCACCCAGACCACGATCGGCGACACGGCCTTTCTGCGCTCGATGATCCCGCATCATTCCGGGGCGATCCTGATGTGCCAGGAAGCAAAGCTCAGCGATCCGGAAGTCATCCGGCTTTGCGAAGCGATCAAGCGCTCGCAGCGGCAGGAAATCGACGAGATGAAGGCCATACTCGCGCGGCGCTGAGTGGCACGGTTGGGCTACGCCCGGATACGTGCGCCCGGCCAGGCATGTGAGCCGGGACGATGGTCGACACGAGGCGCGGGCCGGACGAGATTGCCAGGGAGGTGGTGCGGCTTGCGCCGTTGTTCCTGCGACAGGCTGGCGGCCATGTCCTGACGCTGCTCGATCCTGCCGGGATCGTGCTGAGCTATAATGAAGAAGGCGAGCGTGCCGAATGCTGGCCCCTCGATCGCGTCCTGGGACAGCCCCATGACCTGTTCTACCCGCCCGACGAGATTGCGGCCGGCCGCCCGTGCGCAGACCTGGCGGCCGCCCTTCACGAAGGCACGCTGGAGCGCGAAGCGTGGCGGGTCTGCGAGAACGGAGCGGAGTATCTCGCGCGCCTGACGATCAGCGCCCTGTTCGAAGGCGACGCACATCGAGGCTTTGCCTGCATCAGTCGCGATGTCACCGACGAGGCGGCGGTCCGGGCGTCAATCGAGACCCGCGAGCAGCATCTCCAGTCGATCCTGGCGACCGTCCCCGATGCGATGATCATCATCGACGAGACCGGCGCCATCACGTCGTTCAGCGCGGCCGCCCAACGCCTGTTCGGCTATTCGGAAACCGAGCTCGTCGGCCGCAACGTCTCCTGCCTGATGCCCCAGCCCGATCGCGACCGGCACGACGAATATATCGCGCATTATCTCCAGACCGGCGAGCGCCGGATCATCGGCCTCGGCCGCGTCGTGGTCGGCCAGCGCCGCGACGGCTCGACCTTCCCGATGCAGCTGTCGGTTGGCGAGGCCGGTGAAGACGGGCAGCGGTTGTTCACCGGCTTCATCCGGGATCTCACCGCCAAGGAGCAGGATGAGCTCAGGCTCAAGGAACTGCAGGCAGAGCTGGTCCATGTCTCCCGGCTGAGCGCGATGGGCACGATGGCCTCGACCCTCGCGCATGAGCTCAACCAGCCGCTTGCCGCGGTCGCGCTCTATCTCGAGACGATCCGCGACATGCTCGACGAGCGGGACGACGAACCCTTCGTGTCGCTACGGTCGGTGATGGATGATGCGGCACAGGAAACGCTGCGGGCCGGCCATATCGTCCGGCGCCTGCGCGATTTCGTCGCCCGCGGCGAGGTCGACAAGAGCCTCCACGAGCTGCCGCGGGTCATCGCCGAGGCGAGCCAGCTCGCGCTGGTCGACGCCCGCGAGCGCGGCATCCGCAGCTTCTTTGCAGTCGATCCCGCCGCGACGCCGGTCCTCGTCGACAGGGTGCAGATCCAGCAGGTGCTGGTCAACCTGATGCGCAATGCCATCGAGGCGATGGCGGAGTGTCCGGTTCGCGACCTCAAGGTGGCGACCAGGTTGCGCCCTGACGGGCTGATCGAGGTGACCGTGGCGGATACCGGCCCCGGCATCGCCGACGAGGTCCGGGAGCAGCTCTTCACGGCGTTCAAGTCGACAAAGGCCGACGGCATGGGCCTCGGCCTTTCGATCTGCCGGACCATCATCGAAGCGCATGGGGGCCGTATCTGGATGGAGCGCCCCGACCGCGGCGGCGCGCGCTTTCATTTTACCTTGATCCATGCGCGGGCGGAGGAGGAACATGGGGGATAGACGCGTCATCCATCTGGTCGACGACGAGGAGAGCATCCGCAAGGCGGCGAGCTTTGCGCTCAAGACCGCGGGCTACGACGTCGTGACCTATGCCTCGGGCGTGGAGTTTCTCAAGGAGGCGAAGTCGGCGGCCGTCGGCTGCGTCATCCTCGACGTGCGCATGCCCGAGATGGACGGTCTCGAGGTTCAGGCCGCCATGGCAGCACGCGGGGTCAATATGCCGGTCATCGTCCTGACCGGCCATGGTGACGTGTCGGTTGCGGTGCAGGCCATGAAAGGCGGCGCGGTCGACTTTCTCGAGAAGCCCTTCGAGAAAGCCGCCCTGCTCGGCGCCGTCAGCCGCGCGTTCGCGCGTCTCGACGATGTCGACTTTCGCACTCTGGAAACCTCTGAAGCCGGCGTGCGGGTCGCTGCACTGACGCCCCGGGAGCGTGAAGTGCTGGAAGGGCTGGCGAACGGCCTGCCCAATAAGACGATCGCCTATGACCTGGGCTGTTCATCGCGAACGGTCGAGGTCCATCGCGCGAGCCTGATGGCCAAGCTCGAGGTCCGCAATTTGTCCGAAGCCCTGCGGATCGCCTTTGCCGCGGGCATGGGCCGCAAGCCGAAGTGACTGCGACCTCTACGTAGCGACGGGACGAGGCGCGATATGCGATCGATGGTGCAATCGTCACACGGGTGTCCGCTTCTCGCAATGCCATCGGTCCGTTCCACTCAGCATGATGGCAGATACACCATCCTCGTCTCCGACGACGATCCCGGCGTGCGGCGTGGCCTCCAGCTGCTGCTGAGATCGCGCGGCTATGCCGTGTGGGGATATACGACCGGCCACGCGCTGTTGGCCGACCCCCGCGCGAAGGAGGCAGACTGCGTCATCCTCGACTATCGCATGCCCGACATCGACGGATTCGCGATGCTGCGTCACCTTCGCGAGATCGGATGGTCGGGACGCGCCATCATGATCTCAGGCTTTCACGACACGCTGCTGGCCTGGCGGGCCGCCGAGGCGGGCTTCGATCACGTTCTCGCAAAGCCTTTGATCGGCAGGGCTTTGCTCGATGCGTTGGACCGGCACCGCGCCGAGGTTCTGCGAAAGCATTGAGTTATGGCGGCCGGCCCCCGGCAGCCTCAGCCCGGCGCGATGTGGAAAGCCGATCTGCGCCGTCAAAGCCAGTGGCTACGTTTGAACCGGATGTAGAGCCCAATGCAGACCGCAGCGATGACGCCGAGGATGACGAAATATCCCCATTGCGTCTTCAGTTCGGGCATATTCTCGAAATTCATGCCGTAGATTCCGGCAATCGCGGTAGGCACCGCGAGGATCGCAGCCCGGGCGGCAAGCTAACGGGTGATCGCACCTTGGCGCTGCTGTTCGAGCAGGTGACTCGCCTCGAACACCGAGATCAGGATGTCGCGGATGCCGGTGATGGCGCTCTCAACCCTGAGCATGTGATCGTCGAGCTTCGAAATCTGGTGGCCGTTGTCGGCACCTTCCATGGCAAGCGGGTGAAGGCCGTAATTCCCGGCGATGTCGGCAAGTTCTGTTTCGCTGGGCTGGGACATTTTGATCCACACGAAGTCATCCTGAGGGCATAGCGTGGAAAGTACGCTAAACAACGCTAAGCGAGAACGCATGGCGAACGCTCGATGCGAACGGACGGGCGCTTAATCAGGCGGGCCGTTCGATTCCCATCCTACGCATTTCGCGATAAATGGTCGATCGGCCGATGCCGAGTTGCCGCGCTGCTTCGGTAGGCGAGATACGAGCTTCGACCAGCTTGATGGCCGCATCCACTTTGGACATGTCCAGCGGCTGACGGCCAGGCTGTTTGCCCTTAGCACGGGCGGCGGCAATACCATCTCTGGTTCGCTCAGAAATCAGCCGTCGCTCAAAATGGGCGATGGCCCCAAACACATGGAAGATGAGCTCGCCGGCAGCTGACGAAGTGTCGATCTTTTCTTCAAGGCTCAGTAGCGCGATGCCCTGACCGCGTAGCGTCTCAACCGTGGTGAGAAGTTCGGCAAGCGAGCGCCCAAGCCGATCGAGGCGGACCACCGCCAGCGTGTCACCCTTGCGGGCATAGGCGATTAGCTCAGCCAGACCGGGCCGTTCCATGCTCTTACCTGAAATGACATCGGTGAAGATTTTGATGGCGCCAGCCTTCTCCAGACGCATGGTCTGGCCCGCAACGTCCTGATCGCCGGTGCTGACGCGGGCATAGCCCAGAATATCACCCATGCCGCACGTCTCCCAAACGGTCGTTCTGTGGACGCTATGGAGGGCAGCCGCTGCGCCCCACCCATATCCGTCCACATACTATGTCTCTTTACTCCTCGCTGTCCATAGGCCCAGATGACCTTTTGTGGACAGGAAACGGCATGACGAAGCGCAAGCATCAACTCCTGACCGAGAGCGAACGCGATCAGATACTCGCCATCCCGACCGATCGCGACCATTTGGCCCGGCTCTATACCTTCGAGCCTTCCGATATCGAGATCATCGGCGCGCGACGGGAGCGACGGAACCAGTTGGGCGTGGCGCTGCAACTCGCGCTCCTGCGGCACCCGGGCATCACGCTTGCGCAGTTGATACAGGACAGGGGAGCAATACCCCATGATCTCGCCGCTTTCGTCGCGGAGCAACTTGGTCTGCACGTAACCGAGCTGGCCAACTATGCGGCGCGGGATCAGACAATGACGGATCATGCCCGTGAGCTGGCGGCGCGTTTGGGGCTTCGGGGGCCAACCCGCGCCGATATTCCCTTCATGGTCGAGGCGGCCGCGAGAACGGCATGGGCGACCGACAAGGGGATGACGATTGCGATGGGCGTGGTCACCGCCCTGCGCGAGGCCCGGATTTTGCTGCCGTCCATCTCCACCATCGAACGCGCCAGCAGCGCGGGACGTGCCCGCGCGCGCAAGCAGGCCGCCCACGCCCTGATCGCCGATCTCAGCGCCGAACAGGTCCAGGCCCTCGATCAGCTCTTCGACGCCGCCGGCGGCATGAGCCATCTCGCCTTGCTTAAGACCATCCCCGTCGCGGCCAAGCCCGATCACGTCCGCCAGATCCTCGACCGTCTGAGGCAGGTGCGGAAGATCGGCATTTCCCCCGACGTCGCGGGCCGCATCCACGCGGACCGATTTCGGCAATATGTCAGGGAAGGCCGTGCGTCGCCTGCCTATATGATCGAGCGCTATATTCCCTCCCGGCGACGCGCCACGCTCGTTGCCTTCCTGCTCGATCTTGAAGAACGGCTGACGGACAGCGCCCTGGAGATGGCGGACAAGCTGATCGGCGGCATCTTCACCCGCGCGAAGAACGCCCAGGCGCGCAGCTATGCCGCCACGTCGAAGAACGTGGCCCGGCTGATGCTGATCTTCCGCAGGACGATCGACGCGCTCACCGATGCAGTCGATACTGGCGAAGATCCTATGGAGGTCCTGGATGCCTCAGTAGGATGGCACACCCTCCTGAAGGCCAGACCGGAAGTGGCGACGATCGCGGAAACCGCCAATCTTGATCCGCTGAGGGTCGCGGCCGACCGCTATGCGACGTTGCGCAAGTTCGCCCCTGATCTGCTTGAAGCGCTACAGTTCAGGGCCGGAAAGGGCAGCGCGAAAACGATTGCCGCTATCGAGATGCTGCGCGACCTCAATAGGTCGGGCAAGCGCGATCTGCCTGCCGACGCTCCGATGCCCTTCCGCAAGGAATGGCAGAAAATCGTCATGGGCGATGACGGCAAGATCAATCGGCGGCTCTGGGAAATCGCGACTATCGCGCATCTGCGCAACAAGCTGCGCTCCGGTGATGTCTGGGGGGAACGATCGACGGGATACCGCCAGTTCGACAGCTACCTGCTAAGCGAACCGAAGGCCAAGCCGATCGTGTCGGCTCTTGGTCTGCCACCCACAGCCGGCGAATGGCTCGAACAGCGGGGCCGCGAACTGGACTGGCGGCTGAAGAAATTCGCCCGGAGCCTGAAGCGCGACGCTCTGGAGGGTGTGCGATACCGCGACGGCCGCCTCCAGATATCCCCCGTTCGCACGATCGCAACGCCCGACGCCGAAGCCCTGGCCGACGGCCTGGTCTGCATTTCGCTGCCCTTCCGGACAAGCGTCAGACCGAGTTGGTTGATCTCATTACAACGCGCTCCACGAACGACAAGCGTGACATCGCGACCTGCTGCCGACCAAAGCCCTCCGAAATAACCGCCAACGGCACCAGCGCCCACGACCAGGATTCGCAACACTTGTCTCCTTGAAATGTGATCAAGCGGCTCTCAGCTTTGTCGATTTCCCTTGCCGCAAGGTCAGCAGCAGCACGCCAGCGGCGATGACGCCCATCGCGCCGGCCGCCAGGAAAGCGGGCAGATAGGTTCCGCTTTGTTCGCGGATCACGCCAGCGCCGAAGGCGGCGAAGGCTGCCCCGAGCTGGTGCCCAGTCTGGATCCAACCGAATACGATTGGGGCCTGTCAACACCGGGATAAAAACGGGCCAGGCACCGGTTTAAAAAGGGGCCAGTTGGGTTGAATAAAAAGCCCCATGGTTGAGGCTGGACAGCATCG
>DQVI01000230.1 GCA_015661825.1 Novosphingobium capsulatum | reverse complement strand
CCCAGCGATGCTGGAAGCATCGTGGCGAACAGCCGACGCCGTGGTGGCACAAAAGACCCGCCAAACCGACCCGAAGGACTTTTGGGTCGGGCTCTTACAAATCAACCCCGGCGGCAATCGCCTCCAGCCGCCGCAACCGTTCGCGCAGGGCGGCCAGCTCGATCCGCGAACCGGCATCGAGCCCGCCCCGCTCGACCTCCCAGCGCCGGAAGGCCAGCCAGCCATGCCAGGCGCGCAAGGCGGCAAAGGTCACGATGCCAAGGCCCGCCAGAGCCGCCAGAGACACCGCCATCATTTCGAGGATCATGATTACGTCCCTCCTCCGCAGCCGGCCTCCGGTCAGTCCCGGAGCGCCTCGATCTCGCGGGCAAGGCTGCTGCTCGAATCGCGGCGGTCGGTCAGGATGCGTTCGAGCACCTCGACCCGCTCGCGCAAGCCCGCCACTTCGCGCGCCAGCGCCGCATTGGCGAGCACCTCCGCCCCCGCCTGATCCTCGTTCGGGGCGGCATGGCGGCGGTGGCGCAGGCTGGCCCAGGCCAGGATCGCGACAATGGCGACAAGAGTGGCTCCAAAGCTCACGGGATCGTTTCCTTTCAACGAGAAAGCGCAAGGAATGAAGAAGGGAAGAGGCCGTTCAGATCAAGTGCGGATCGGCCTGCGCCACATTGGCCAGCTCTCCACCGGCCAGCCCCGGATTTTTGACACGATCACCGCCGATCGCAAGGCCTTCGAGGATGCGCACGCGCTGTTCGAGGCGGGCGTTCTGGGCCGCATTCTGGGCGGCCTGCTCGGCGGCGACACGGGCCAGAACCTGCAATTCCTGCTCGCGCAGGGCCATCCGGCCCGAGGCCGAACGCATCCCCACGAAGACCCCGACAAGGCCGGTCGTCAGCATCGGCACGCCCAGCACCAGCATGGCCCCCAGAACGCTCATTGCACCGTGCCCGCTTTCACCGCGTCCGCTGCACCGGAACGCTCGACACGCGAGACATCGCGCAGCGCGTCGATCTGCAAGGCCACGTCATAGCCGCGATCGGTGACGATACGTTCGAGCACCCTTACCCGGTCTTCGAGTTCCTGGTTGTGGGCGGCATATTGCGCGGCCTTCTCGGCGGTCGCGGCGGCGTGGATTTCGGCCATCTTGCGGTTATGCCGTGCCCAGATCGCAAAACCTCCCAGCAGGAAGGGCGCGAGCGGCACCAGCAGGGCCAGCGTTCCATGGTCCATGACAATCATCCCCTTTGATGCGCATGTGGTATTGGCGTGCTTTAGCGCAGGCTTTCGATTTCCTGGGCCAGACGCGGATTGCTCGACACGTAGAAGTGTTCGACTTCGGCCAGGCGGCGGTCGATGTCGCGCAAGGACGCGCGCACTTCGCGGGCCGAACGGGCAGGCGACTGGCGCACACCCTGCCAGAACTTCTGCTCCTGACGGTCGGCATAGAGCGCGGCGGGCTTGGCTTCGGCCAGAAAACCGAGCGCGAGATAGACGATCGGCAGGAAGCCGAGGCCGCACAGCGTCCCCACCACCACGGCCAGACGCACCCACAGCACGTCCACCCCGGTATAGTCGGCAATCCCGGCGCACACGCCCATGAACTTGCCGTTGGCCTTGTCGCGATAGAAACGCGTTCTCGTGCTGGTCACTTCGTGGTCCCCCGGTTTTGCGCCATCAGGCGGTCAAGTTCGGACAAGTCGGCTTCATGGGCGCTGCGCTCTGCCCCCAGGCGCGCAGGGCGGAATTGCGGATTTTCGGCAGCCACCAGGCGCTCGACGGTGTCCATGCGCTCCTCAAGGCGGCGTGCCAGCGTGTAGAGTTCCTCCAGCAGCCGCTCGTCGCCGCTGGTCAGCGTGGCGGCGGTCTTCCACTTGGTGATGTAGTGGAGGATGACCCACGGCAGGCCGATGAACAGGGCGCAGACGACCAGAAACGGTGTGAGATCCATGATGGTCAGCCCTCCCCGTGCTGATTGTTCTGGCCCAGACCGTTTTGGCCCAGACCGTTTTGACCCAGCGCACGCTTCATCGCGGCCAGTTCCTCGTCGATCTTGTCCTGTCCGGCCAGTGCCGCGATCTCGTCGGCGAGGCTCGCCGGGCCGGTTTCGGCAATGCTGAGCGCATCGGCGCGGCCTTCGGCATAGTCGACCCGGCGTTCGAGCTGGTCGAAGCGGGCGAGCGCCTCGTCCACGCGCTCGTTGGTCATCAGGCTGCGCAGGCGCACGCGGTTTTCCGCGCTTTCGAGACGGGCGGCAATCGCGGTCTGGCGGCTGCGCGCCTCGCGCAGGCGGGTCTGGAGCTTGTCGATGTCCTGTTCATAGGCGCGCATCGAATCGTCGAGCACGGCGATCTCGGACCGAAGCTGGTCGGCCATGTCCACCGCCTTCTTGCGCTCGACGAGGGCCGCGCGGGCGAGATCCTCGCGGTCCTTCGACAGGGCGAGCTGGGCCTTGTCCGACCAGTCGGCCGCAAGCCGGTCGAGCTTGACGACGTGGCGCTGCATTTCCTTCTGGTCGGCGATGGTGCGGGCCGCCGAGGCGCGCACCTCGACCAGGGTTTCCTCCATTTCGAGGATGATCATGCGGATCATCTTCGAGGGATCGTCCGCCTTGTCCAACAGATCGTTGAAGTTGGCGGCAATGATGTCGCGCGTCCGCGAGAAAATGCCCATCAGGTTACCTCCATGTGAAAATTGCCGCGAAGAATCAGCCAGGCGTTCCGGTGCAGCACCAGCATAAGTCCTGCCCGCCCGCGCTGTCTCCAGCGCTGTGGCAAAGCGTGAACCTTCCACCGGCTTGAGGGTACGGGGATCGAAAGCCTGGCTCATGCCACCCCGCCCGTGATCGCCGCAACCGACGCGGTGATGCCCCCGGCATGCCCGGCAAGCGGGCCAGAAACCGCCGCATGGGGCGCGAGGTCGGTCAGGTCGGGAAAGTCGGGCATGTGCCGCGAGACGACCACCACGTTCATCGCCGCCATCGCGGCGATGCTGATAAGGGCGGCGCGTCCAAGGCGGGTGGTGAAGAACGGGGCGGTGGTCATCGAGGCTCTCCAAAAGGGTTGCCAAGGGAATAGCAACAGGCGTGCCAAACTTGAAAAAGCCCCGAAATCCTCGCTTCTTGCCGAAAACCGCCCCCTGCAACATAGCGTATCTTGCCCAGTCTTGGGAAAATATGCCAAACCTTGGGCCATGGAACGCGATGTTCAATTCATCGGCCAGTCCGGCGCCTTTCTCGACGCGGTCGAGCGCGCCAGCCGCGCCGCCCCCATGCGCCGCCCGGTGCTGGTCATCGGCGAGCGCGGAACCGGCAAGGAACTGATCGCCGAGCGTCTCCACCGCCTGTCCGCCCGCTGGCAGGAACCGCTCGTCACGATGAACTGCGCGGCCCTGCCCGAAACCCTGATCGAGGCCGAGCTTTTCGGCCACGAGGCCGGGGCCTTTACCGGCGCCACCCGCGCCCGCGTGGGCCGTTTCGAGGAAGCCGACAAGGGCACGCTGTTCCTCGACGAACTCGGCACGCTCTCGATGGGCGCGCAGGAACGCCTGCTGCGCGCGGTCGAATATGGCGAAGTCACCCGCATCGGCGCCAGCCGCCCGATCCGGGTCGACGTGCGCATCGTGGCGGCCACCAACGAAGACCTGCCCCGCATGGCCGCGCAAGGCCGCTTCCGCGCCGACCTGCTCGACCGCCTGAGCTTCGAGGTCATCACCCTGCCCCCGTTGCGCGTGCGCGAGGGCGACGTGGCGGTGCTGGCCGACCATTTCGGCCGCCGCATGGCCGCCGAGCTGCAATGGGACATCTGGCCCGGCTTTGCCCCCCACTGCGCCGACCAGCTCGAAACCTACCCCTGGCCGGGCAACGTGCGCGAATTGCGCAACGTGGTCGAACGCGCGGTCTACCGCTGGGACGATCCCGACAGCCCGATCGCCCACATCCAGTTCAACCCGTTCGACAGCCCGTGGAAACCGGCAGGCATGCCCCAGCCCGCCCCTGCCATACCGTCCGAAGCCCCCGAGCCACCAGCCGCCCCCCTCCACACGGGCTTCGACACGATCGAAGACTTGCGCGCCGCGGTCGACGCCCACGAACGCGCGATCCTCGAACACCACCTCGGTCGCCACCGCTACAACCAGCGCCAGACCGCCAAGGCCCTGGGCCTGACATACGACCAGCTCCGCCACTGCCTGAAAAAACACGGCCTCCTCGAACGCACCCAAGGGTAACCAACAGATCCTCCTCCCCGGCACGGGGAGGGGGACCGCGTCGCGAAGCGGCGTGGTGGAGGGGATTGCCTTTCAACGCTGCGCTAATTCCCCCTCCACCGCCGTTCCGGCGGTCCCCCTCCCCGCGAGCGGGGAGGAACCGGAATAAAATATCCACGCCAGCGCATCGCCCGATACGAAAAACCGGTTCCCACTTTTTCGCGCGATGCATGGGGTTTTTTGATGCCGCATCGCCCGATACGAAAAACCGGTTCCCACTTTTTCGCGCGATGCTCTAACGCACCCCGGCCATGGCCCTTACCCGCCTCACCTTGCGCCAGTTCCGCAACCACGATGCCACCCGGCTCGATGGCCTTGCGCGTTTCAACGTGCTGGTGGGCGAGAACGGCGCAGGCAAGACCAATGTGCTCGAAGCAATTTCGCTGCTCGCGCCCGGACGCGGCCTGCGCCGCGCGCAACCGGCCGACATGGCCGCGCGCGGGGGCGATGG